>NZ_JBEAJA010000059.1:0-127885 GCF_040064755.1 Klebsiella sp. GB_Kp056
ACCAGGCCGGGATCCTTTAAGCCCCAGACGTTTCGCCAGCCGGTGCAGGTTGGCGGCGGCACCTTAAACGACGGCGTCACGCAGGCGATGACCCGTAACGGCGTGACGCTGCAGGCGGAGAGCCGCGCGGTGGAAGCCAAAGAGCGGCTGATGAAGCACAAAATCAGCGCCGCGCCGGTAGTCGATGAAAACGGCCAACTGGTCGGCGCCATCAACCTGCAGAACTTTTACCAGGCCGGGATCCTTTAAGCCCCAGACGTTTCGCCAGCCGGTGCAGGTTGGCGACGTCGAGTTCCAGCGCGCGGGCGGTCGCCGCCCAGTTGCCCTGATGTGCCGCCAGCGCGCGGGCAATCGCCTCGCGCTGGAAATTATCCGTGGCTTCGCGCAGATTCACGTTACCCATTGCCGGCGCCGCTGCCGCCGCCTCGGTCGGCAACGTCGGCGCAGTCGCCGTAAACTCGAAATGCTGCGGCTCCAGTACTACGTCA
Organism: Klebsiella sp. GB_Kp056; assembly: GCF_040064755.1. Classification (NCBI taxonomy): domain Bacteria; kingdom Pseudomonadati; phylum Pseudomonadota; class Gammaproteobacteria; order Enterobacterales; family Enterobacteriaceae; genus Klebsiella; species Klebsiella sp. GB_Kp056. Next base: position 489 of record NZ_JBEAJA010000059.1, read on the forward strand.
TCGCCAGCCTGAGTAGCCCGCGCCAGCACCACCGCGCGGTGAATGGCATGCTCCAGTTCGCGCACGTTGCCCGACCACGACCACTGCTGCAGCCTGTTTCGCGTTGCCTCACTTAAAATTACCCGCGCCAGCCCCATCCGCAGGCGGCACTGCTCGCAAAAATAGCCAGCCAGCAGCACCACGTCATTTTCCCGCTCGCGCAGCGCCGGAACCGACAGCGGGAAGACGCTCAGCCGGTGATAGAGGTCGGCGCGAAAGCGCCCTTCCACCACCTCCTGGCGCAGATCGCGGTTGGTGGCCGCCAGCACCCGCACATCGACCCGCAGGCTGCGGTCATCGCCGACACGCTGAATATCGCCATACTGCAGGACGCGCAGCAGCTTCGCCTGCAGCGCCAGCGACAGCTCGCCGATTTCGTCGAGGAACAGCGTGCCGTTATCGGCCATCTCAAATTTGCCGCTACGGTTGCTGATAGCCCCGGTAAACGCCCCTTTCACGTGACCGAACAGCTCGCTCTCCGCCACGCTCTCCGGCAGCGCCGCGCAGTTGAGGTACACCAGCGGGTTAGCCGCTCGCGGCGATCCCTGATGCACCGCCTTCGCCACCAGCTCCTTACCGGTCCCCGTTTCGCCGCTGATCAGCACGTTCAAATCCGAGGCGGCGACAATCTCGATCTCTTTTTTCAGCTGCAGCATCGGCGCCGACAGGCCGATGATCTCCTGACGCTCCGGCTGCGGGTAATTCACCACCTGCGCGGGCAGGACGTTTTGCGCTTCAAGGCGGGCGATAAGCAGCGCGTTATTCAGCGCCCCGGCCACCAGCGCGGCAATCAGTCGCAGCTCTTCATCGCTGAAGCTGTCGAAGCGGTCGGCATCCATGCCGTCAAGAGTTAGCGCGCCGATCAGCGTTTGCCCGGCAAACAGCGGCAACCCCACGCAGGCGTGAACCTTGAGGCTCTCCTGGCCGGGGATCAGGCCGTCATAGGGGTCCGGCAGGTCGCTGTCCGCCGGGAAGCGCACCACATCGCCGGCGCGGGCGATAGCCTCCAGCCGCGGATGCCCATCCAGTGCAAAGCGCCGGCCAAGCACATCCTGCGCCAGACCATCGATCGCCAGCGGCACAAACTGATGGGCCTCATAGCGCAGCAGCGCCGAGGCGTCGCAGCCAAGGATCTGCCGCAGGGTGGCGATCAGGCGCGAAAAGCGGTCGACGTGGCCGATATCGCTTTGTAAATCAATGGCGATTTTCGCCAGCGCCTCGACGGAAAAACTCATCATCGCTCCATTGTCATTTTGACAGCCCATATAGTCATATCGACTATTTTAATCATTGTCATTTTGACAGCAACTAAAATTATGAAAATTTAAAAATTCATTTTATTCAATAAGTTAAAAAACTGGCACGCAACTTGTAATACATCAATCAACTGACTTTGAACACACTGTATTAATTGAGGTTGCTATGTCTATTGTGGTGAAAAATAACATTCTTTGGGTTGGCCAACGTGACTGGGAAGTGCGTGATTTCCACGGCACCGAATATAAAACGCTGCGCGGCAGCAGCTATAACAGCTATCTCATCCGCGAAGAGAAAAACGTGCTGATCGATACCGTCGATCATAAATTCAGCCGCGAGTTCGTGCAGAATCTGCGCCGCGAAATCGACCTCGCCGACCTCGACTACATCGTTATTAACCACGCCGAAGAGGACCACGCCGGCGCGTTGACTGAGCTGATGATGCAGATCCCGGATACGCCGATCTACTGCACCGCCAACGCCATCGACTCCATCAACGGCCACCACCACCATCCGGAGTGGAACTTCCACGTGGTGAAAACGGGCGACACCCTCGATATCGGCAATGGTAAGCAGCTGATCTTCGTGGAAACGCCAATGCTGCACTGGCCGGACAGCATGATGACTTACCTGACCGGCGACGCGGTGCTGTTCAGCAATGACGCCTTCGGCCAGCACTACTGCGACGAACATCTGTTCAACGATGAAGTGGACCAGACTGAACTGTACGAACAGTGCCAGCGCTACTACGCCAACATCCTGACGCCCTTCAGCCGCCTGGTGACGCCGAAAATTAACGAAATTCTCGGCTTCAACCTGCCGGTAGCGATGATTGCCACCTCCCACGGCGTGGTCTGGCGCGATAACCCGACGCAAATCGTCGAGAAATACCTCGAATGGGCGGCGGATTATCAGGAAGATCGCATCACGATTTTCTACGACACCATGTCCAACAACACCCGCATGATGGCGGACGCCATTGCCCAGGGGATCACCGAGGTCGACCCACGGGTGGCGGTGAAAATCTTTAACGTCGCCCGCAGCGACAAAAACGACATTTTGACCAACGTTTTCCGCTCAAAAGGCGTTCTGGTGGGCACCTCCACCATGAACAACGTCATGATGCCGAAAATTGCCGGGCTGGTGGAAGAGATGACCGGGCTGCGTTTTCGCAACAAACGCGCCAGCGCCTTTGGCTCCCACGGCTGGAGCGGCGGCGCGGTAGACCGCCTGTCCACCCGCCTGCAGGATGCCGGGTTTGAAATGTCCCTGAGTCTGAAGGCCAAATGGCGCCCGGATATCGATGCGCTCGAACTGTGCCGCCAACACGGGCGCGACATCGCCCGCCAGTGGGCGCTCGCTCCATTGCCGGTTGCTGAAGCGACAGTCACGCCGGAACAACAGGACTGTGCCTGTGCCGCCGCCGCGGCCGCCGATCTCGGTCCCATGATGCAGTGCAGCGTCTGCCAGTGGGTGTATGACCCGGCGAAAGGCGAACCTAACCAGGATGTGCAGCCGGGTACGCCGTGGAGCGACGTGCCGGATAACTTCCTCTGCCCTGAATGTTCGCTGGGTAAAGATGTGTTTGATGTTCTGGCGACGGAGGCAAAATGAGTGATGGCATCGTCATCATCGGCTCGGGCTTCGCGGCCCGCCAGCTGGTGAAAAATATTCGTAAGCAGGATGCCGAGATCCCGCTGACCCTCATCGCCGCCGACAGCATGGATGAGTATAACAAGCCCGATCTCAGCCACGTCATCAGCCGCGGACAGCACGCCGACGATCTGACTCTGCAAAGCGCCGGCGAGTTCGCCGAACAGTACCACCTGCGCTTGTTTCCCCATACCTGGGTGAGCGATATCGACGCTGAAAACCATCGGGTGAAAAGCCTGGATAAGCAGTGGCGCTACGACAAACTGGTGCTGGCCACCGGCGCCACGCCGTTTATCCCCCCGGTGCCGGGCCGCGAGCTGATGCTAACGCTGAACAGCCAGCGCGAATATGGCGCGGCGCAGAGCCAGCTCCGCGACGCCAGGCGGGTGCTGATCGTCGGCGGCGGCCTGATTGGCTGCGAGCTGGCGATGGATTTCTGTCGCGCCGGTAAAGCGGTAACGGTGGTCGATAATGCCGCCAGCGTGCTGGCGGCGCTGATGCCGCCGGAGGTCAGCAGCCGTCTGCAGCATCGCCTCACCGGGATGGGCGTCCATCTGATGTTAAAAACCCAGCTGGAAAGGCTTGAACACACCGCCGACGGCATCCGCGTCAGTCTCGACCGCCAGCGCGCGATAACCGTCGATGCGGTGGTGGCCGCCGCCGGCCTGCGCCCGGAAACCTCGCTGGCGCGCCACGCCGGACTGCAGATTAACCGCGGCGTGGTGGTCAATAGCCAGCTGCAAACCAGCGACCCGGAGATTTACGCCCTCGGCGACTGTGCGGAAATCAACGGTACGGTACTGCCGTTCCTGCAGCCGATTTTGCTCAGCGCCATGTGCCTGAGTAAAAACCTGCTGGCGCAGGCGGGCGAACTCAAGCTGCCGCCAATGCTGGTGAAGGTGAAGACCCCGGATCTGCCGCTGCATCTGGCCGGCGACACCCGCCGCGAGGATCTGACGTGGAACATCGTGGCCGCCAAAGAGGGGCTGGTGGCGAAAGGGCTGGATGCGGCGAATCAACTGCGCGCCTTTGTGGTCAGCGAAGACAAGATGAAAGACGCCTTCGCGCTGCTCAAACAGCTGGTGAGTGAATGACCTTCCAGGCAGCCCTGTTTTGCCGTTAGTTTGCCGGGTGGCGGCTGCGCCTTACCCGGCCTACGGATGTAACCCGTAAGCTCAGATACGGTAGGCCCGCGCAAGCGCAGCGCCGCCGGGCACGTGTTCATTACCTCCCACGCATCCCTGTTACGCCGCCATTTTGCCGGGTGGCGCTACGCTTACCCGGCCTACGGATCGTCCAACCTGTCGTTAATATATTCACCATGGTTGCTGAAACTGCCGGTGCTGACGGCCTCAAAATCGCTGAGACGTTCCCGGAAGGCCGGGGCAGCCCGCATGGATGCGGGCTGAGGGCCGTGTTTTGCACGGACGCTGCCTCGGCCCGACCCGAAGCCTGCAGGGATAAGTCGAAGGGACCGCGCAGCGGCGATTTTGCTGGCCGGAGCCCGGGGGTACAGGGGGCGGCGGCGACTGGCCGCCCCCTGTGCGCTCCCTGCGCCATGCCAGGCATAACGCAGACGATTAACCGGGAGCGCAATGTACGCTGAAATCACACGCGACAGACGCTTTTTGCCGGAGTGAGAAAATGGCAATCCAATAACCGTATCTGCAATACACGCATCCCTGTTGCGCCGCCAGTTTGCCGGGTGGCGCTACGCTTACCCGGCCTACGGATGTAACCCGTAAGCCCAGATACGGTAGGCCCGCGCAAGCGCAGCGCCGCCGGGCAAGCGTTCATTACCTCCCACGCAACCCTGTTGCACGGTTAGTTTGCCGGGTGGCGCTGCGCCTTACCCGGCCTACGGATCGTGCGACCTGTCGTTGATTTACCCACTTGCGCGACTGAAACTGCCGGTGCTGGCGGCCTCAAAATCGCTGAGACGTTCCCGGAAGGCCGGGGCAGCCCGCATGGATGCGGGCTGAGGGCCGTGTTTTGCACGGACGCTGCCTCGGCCCGACCCGAAGCCTGCAGGGATAAGTCGAAGGTACCGCGTAGCGGCGATTTTGCTGGCCGGAGCCCGGGGGTACAGGGGGCGGCGGCGACTGGCCGCCCCCTGTGCGCTCCCTGCGCCATGCCAGGCATAACGCAGACGATTAACCGGGAGCGCAATGTACGCTGAAATCACACGCGACAGACGCTTTTTGCCGGAGTGAGAAAATGGCAATCCAATAACCGTATCTGCAATACACGCATCCCTGTTGCGCCGCCATTTTGCCGGGTGGCGGCTGCGCCTTACCCGGCCTACGGATGTAGCCCGTAAGCCCAGATACGGTAGGCCCGCGCAAGCGCAGCGCCGCCGGGCAAGCATTGCTCACCTCCCAGGCAACCCTGTTGCACGGTTAGTTTGCCGGGTGGCGCTGCGCCTTACCCGGCCTGCGGATGCCGCCCGTAAGCTCATAAGGGCAAAATAATTAACCGGAAGCGCAGGTTCGATTACCACTTAATACGTTGTTTCTGTCTGAGCCGACTCCTGCAGCGCCTGCAGAATATTGGCCGCGGCAGCGGTCCCCATTTTCACGTAAGAGGCATCGCTTACGCCACCCACATGCGGAGACAGAATCACATTATCGATCCCCTGCCAGATGTGGGGCGTGGTTAATGGTTCACTGTTAAAGCTGTCGAGCGCCGCCCAGCGCAAGGTCCCCGCTTTTAATGCCGCGGCCAGCGCCGCATCGTCAATCAACCCGCCGCGCGCGGTATTGACCAGGATGGCGCCCGGCTTACACTGCGCCAGCGTGGCGGCATTGATCATTCCCCTGTTTTGTTGCGTCAAGGGGCAATGAAGGGACAGCACATCGGCCTGCCTGAGCAGATCGTTAAGTTCAGCAACACGTTCACATCCCGGCGGGACCGCTTTCGCATAGGGATCGTAAGCCAGAACCTTCATACCAAAGGCACAGGCAATCTTCGCCACCCGGCTGCCAATGGCGCCCAGGCCGATGAGTCCCAGCGTTCTGCCCTCAAGCTCAAGCGATTTATGCGTGGATTTATCCCAGTGCCCTTCACGCAGGCGGCGGTCGAGCGGAATGACCGACTTAGCACAGGCCAAAATTAACGCCCAGGTATGTTCGGACACCGCGGCGGCATTCGCCCCGATCGCTGCGCGAACCAGAATGCCGCGCGCGGCAGCCGCCTCGACGTCAATAACATCAATGCCGCTGCCATGTTTGGCAATCACCTTCAATGCCGGGGCCGCATCCATAACGGCGGCAGTAATGTGGCCATAGCGCACCAGGATCGCGACGGGATTGTGCTGCTGGCACAGAGCGATCAGCTGGGCCTCTGTAGGCTGGCGGCCGGCAAAGACAAGTTCGTAATCTTCCAGCATCCCCAGCGCCGCGTCAGCCAAATCGCTGCCGGTAATCAGTACCACGTTTTTAGCACTCATGGCAGCGTCTCCCCTTCGCTCAGCATCCCCGCCTGACGCAGGGCGCCCTCCAGCCAGTGCGGACGTAGATCGCCATCGCGGATAGCAACCAGACGTTTTGCTTCCATCTCCAGTTTGCCTTTCGCCAGTTCGATGATGGTGCGGACTTCCTCGCGTGGGATAACGACCACGCCGTCAATATCCCCGACCACTAAGTCCCCCGCCTGCACCGCGGCGCCGCCGACCGAAATGGCATGATTGACCCGGCCTGGAATGAACTTGGTCGGGCCGCACGGGTTCAGGCCGGCAGCGAACACCGGGAAGCGTTGTTTGCTTAAGGTCTCCGCATCGCGAACGGCGCCATCGATAACGATCCCGGCGATACCGCTGGCCTGCGCCTGCGTGGCCATGATCTCCCCCAGCAGCGCGCAGGAGAGATCGCCTTTCCCGTCGATCACTAATACATCGCCAGGTTTAGCGACGGCCATCGCGGCGTGAATAGCCAGGTTATCCCCCGGGCGAACCTCGACGGTAATCGCCGGCCCGGCGACCGCCATATGCGGCGCCAGCGGCTTGATGCGGCCATGTAATGTGCCACGGCGTCCGGCCACGTCAGCCAGAATGGCGGCCTGAAATTCGGCGGCCTGACGGACTTCTTCCGCGGTAACACGCGCAATAGCAAAATTGATGAGTTTCTGTTGCGAAGCAGGCATGGTGACTCCCCATTTGTTTTACTAGATACAACTAATGTGTACTATATAAAACAACTATACGTGCATTGCTTCGCTTTTCGCCAGTGTTGCGAAGTTGTTTGTGATGTAAACACGAAGTTACTCACAAAATTCAGGTACAATTTTGTTCGGCAAAAAGGAGAACATGATGGGGAATGAAGGCGTAATTGCCGTTGAAAAGGCGCTGGCTTTACTTGATTGCTTCCGTCCCGGTAATGACAGTCTGACGTTAACGGAGCTGGCCCAGCTTTCGGGATATCACAAAACAACCGTTTATCGCCTGATGAATTCGCTTGAGCGAATGAACTACATCATCCGGCACGACGATGGCACCTATACGCTCGGCCACCGTCTGCTCTATCTTGGCAAGCTCTATGAGCAATCATTTGAACTTGCCAGAGTGGTACAGCCGGAATTGCAGGCGCTGTCACAGGCCTCCAGCGAAAGCGCAAGCTGGTATGTGATTGAGGGGGGGCAACGCCTGTGCCTGTTCCGCGCCGAAGCCTCCCAGGGATTGCGCCACAGCAACCTGCCTGGCAGCCAGTTCCCGCTGGATGGTTCCGCTATCAGTAAGGTTTTACGCCGCTGGGGATTGGGTGAATCGTTGCCGGAAGACGAACCGACGCTGCCGTTCTATACCTCCGGCGCGCGCGACCCGCACACCGCGGCCTTCGCCATGCCTGTGTTTGGCGTCCACGATAAACTGATCGCGGCGCTGGCCCTGACCGGGCCGGCATCGCGTCTGACGGAAGATCGTAAAGCGAGCGGCATCAGCCAGCTCATGCAGGAGACGGCCAACCGCCTGTCGCTCAAGCTAGGCGCCAGCAAGACATTCTGCGAAACGTTTTACGGTGTGAAAGAGTAAGCTTTGCTGAGAAGGCGGGAAAAATCCCGCCTTTGCTTATTAATGGGTCATCTGTTTTTCCTGCCTGGCCGTCTGCGAGTAACGGCGCCCCATGGCCAGCACCGCAATGCCGCCTGCCAGACACAAGCCTGCCAGCGGGAGCATCGCCAGCGTATGGCTTCCTGTCCGTTCGCTAATCATGCCGTAGGCATTCACCATCACCGCGCCGCCAATCAGGTTGGCGATCGCCCCGATGGCCGCCAGCCCGGCGGCGGCTGAGGTGCTGCTCATCCAGCCCGACGCCAGCGCCCAGAAGGGCCCCTTCATCGCATAAGCGCCAATCAGAATGGTGCTGAGGATCGCAATGGTGGCCGGCAGCGACAGATTGATAAACGCCGCAAACACGCCGCCCGCGATCATAAAGAGGGTGAGCGCCGTGTGCCAGCGGCGTTCATTACTTCGATCCGAACTGCGCCCCCAGACAATCATCAGCACCGAGGCCAGACCATAGGGGATGGCATTAAGCAGCCCGGTGGTCAGGTTATCCAGATGGAACGACTTCAGCAGCTGGGGAGACCAGACGCTAAGGGTCGTGCCGGCGGAGGAGGCACCGGCGTAAATCAGCGCCATGAGCCAGATTTGACGATGCTTCAACAGTTGCCAGGTGGAGGTGTGGCCGATCTGTTTCTGCTGTTGGCGCTCCGCCTGAAGCGTGTTTTCCAGCCATGCTTTCTGACGATCGTTTAACCAGCCAGCCTGGTGTGGACGGTCCCGCAAGATGAAAAACGCGGCTATCCCCAGCAGGACCGCCGGCAGCCCTTCAATAATGAATAACAGATGCCAGCCGCGCAGACCTAACCACCCATCCATCATCAGTATCAACCCGGAAAGCGGGGAACCGATAAAGTTAGCCAGCGGAATGGCCACCATAAACGAGGCGATGATCCGCGCCCGGTAGCGCGACGGGATCCACCAGGTAAGATAGAGCACCACGCCCGGGAAAAAGCCCGCTTCGGCAGCCCCCAGCAAAAAGCGTACGATGTAAAGGGAGGTGGTATTTTGCACCAGCGCCATACACATCGATACCACTCCCCAGCTGATCATAATGCGCGGGATCCACAATCGTGCCCCCACCTTCTGCATCGCCAGGTTGCTGGGTACTTCAAAGATAAAGTAGGCCACAAAATACAAGCTGCTGGCGAAGCCGAAAGCCGCCTTACTCAGGCCCAGATCCTGATTCATCTGCAGCGCCGCCATGCCTATGTTGCCGCGGTCAATAATCGATACCAGGTAGCTCACCACCAGGAAAGGCAGGATGCGCCAGATAACCCGTCGCATGGTTTCTTTTTCCAGCGCGTCGTTATCGCTCGCGCGGTGCGGTAATTGATCGGTCATGGTTTCCTCGCAGGGTTTCATTATGTTTATCAGGAAAACGATGTAGAGATGAAATAAGTTACTTCAGCTTGATGCCTCTGGTTTCCGGCGCTCGCCACACCACCAGCATCGCCGCAAGGAAAGCAACCACGGTCGTCGCCAGTCCCGCGGTGAAACCGCCAGCGTTGGCGACAGCGCCAATCAGTAGCGGCGCAATAAATCCGCCCAGACGGCCTCCGTTATAGGCGAGCCCCATCAGGAAGCCCCGGGATGAGGTGTCCCCGATGATTTCCGCCAGGAAGGGTCCCGAGCCCGCAAAAATACCGTTAACCCCGAAACCGGCCATGAAAATCGCCACCATCAGAATGAAGGGTTGCGTGGTCACAAGGTACAGCGCGACGGCAATGGCGCCGGTTAACAGATAAATCAGGAACATCGGACGGCGTCCCCACTTATCCGCCAGCACCGAAAACACCAGAAAACCCGCGATGGCCCCAGCCTGCAGCGCAAGTACAAACTTCAGGCTGTGCAAAAAATCCAGATGTTTGACTTCCCGCAGATAGGTGGGTGTCCAGGTAAATACGCCCCAGAACAGATACTGAATAAAAAAGATAAAGACAAAGGCCAACAGCAGACCTCGCAGATTCTGTTTACCCAGCTTGACGGCAGGTTGACGACTCGTCGCCTTCGCCTGTTGACGAGCAAGCCAAACCTGCGATTCCGGTGTGAACCAGGCGACCACACTCATAATGAATACCGGCAGCGCGCCGATCATAAACAGATAGCGCCATGCACCCTGCTCCAGGCCGCCGTTGACCGAGCTGACGATTGCCGTCAGGCTGATAGCCAGAATAGCGCCAACAGGTAAGCCCATTTGCATCAACGCGCCGCCGCGCGCGCGCCGTTCAGGTCGCCAGGTTTCAGCAATCAGCGCCGCGCCCGAGGTCCACATTCCGCCCATACCCAGCGCGCCGCAAAAACGTAAAAGCGCGAAATGTTGTTGATCGTGCGTAAAGGCTAACAGGCCGGAAAAGAGTGAATAGATGGCGATACAGATCAGCGCCGTTTTCACACGCCCAATTTTATCGGCGATAAAACCAAACAGGATCCCGCCAATAATCTGCCCCCCGGCCGTGACGCTGATAAACAGCCCAAGCTCGGCTTTATTAATACCGAACACCACGCCCAGCACTGGTAACAGCAATGAAAGGAGAAAGGAGTCGTAGCTTTCAAATGTCCAGCCAAGGCCGCCCAGCGCCAGCGTCCGCCTCTCAGCGACGCGTTGTGGCAATGCGTCAGGCGTCGCTTTAGTCGCAGTAAATTGATTTAGCTCGCTTTTACTGGTCATTGATATTCTCCACAGAGGTTAACCGATAACAGGTTGCGGCGGTACGCCAGAACAACTGCGCCTGTTCGTCAGGGGACGCCTGTTGCGCCAGGCGTTTGCAGGCGTTCCAGAAAACGCCGTAGCTGAACATGCCTTTATCGACGGGAAAGTTGCTGGCGAACATGCAGCGTTCGGCACCGAAAAGAGAAACGATGGTCTCAAACCACGGCATCCATGCCTGTGCCAGCATTTGCGAATCCGGCGGCGTCTCTGCCGCTGCGAAGTGAAACCCCCTGACCGTCATCCCAAAGCCGCTAATTTTTACGCATACGTTCGGCAGTTCCGCCAGACGTCGCATACCGTTTCGCCACTGCTGAAACATGTCCGGATCCCGTTCTGAACAGGGTCCAACGCCGACCGGCCCGCCGCAGTGATCGATCACAATCTGTAACGTTGGTATTTCCCGCGCCAGATCGGCAATCTCCTCCAGCTGCGTGTGGTAAACCCATACATCGAGCGACAATGCATGCCTCGCGAGACAGGCAGCGCCCCGGCGGAACGGAGCGCTCTGCGCCAGGCCTGCCGGTGGCGTAACCGGGCTGGAGGTTACCCGCGGATCGGGATGCCAGGCCAACGGATTGCGCATCCCACGCAGCCGCCCGCCGGATAACGCTATCGCGCGCTCAATGGCAGGCTGCATCGCGTCCCCCGCCAGTAAACTGAGCCCGCCGATGATGGCTTCGCATCCGAGCGCGTTTGCATAATGTCCGCTGGCGAACATCGCGGCGATACCGCTGGCAAACTCGATTTCACCAAGCGGTTTAAGCGTCTCCGGCCCGTCGCGACGCAACATAGAGCGGCATTGCACATAGACCGATGAGACAACGCGATGCCCTGAGGTCTGGATATCGTCGCTGAACTCATGGGTGAGATAGCGGCCGGTTTGCCGATCCCAAAGATGATGATGCGCATCAATGATGGGCAGCTCGGGTTGTAATGGCGCTTCACGATGTAACGCAAGCCACTCGTTTCTGACCGCAAGGTGCGGCGCGGTAACGATCTCCATGAACACCTCGTTTTGTTTTACCCTGTACAACAGTGTTTTATTTTACAAAACTACTATAACGAGGCCGCCGTGTTTTTATCCAGTTAACGATTGGTTTAAATGATGTAAATAAGAGGTGAATCACAGATGTATAAGGTCGTTAAAAGCGGGGGAAGGGAGGGGCTAACAGAAATTAATATGTTTTCAAGAAGTTAAAAATCAGCCTGAGAGACACCGATACAATGCCTCACCACGAGCAGCAGGCTCCTGCGTAAAACAGTGCGGGCAGCATACGCCACGCAGGCCCACGTAGCGCCGCCGGACAGTTGTTGTCGCCCGGCTTAGCGCAGCGCAAGCCGGGAAAATGCTGAACCTAACGCGCCAGATTATCGTAGCCGCGCCAGCGATAGTTGAGCACCGACAGCGCCCAACAGGCGACAAACAACCCGACCACCACAAACCCGGCGTCGCCGAGGTTGTCGTTTAACACCCCGACCCAGCGCCATATTCCGCCGCTGAGCGCAAACTTATCCATCAGCAGACCCAGCGCTTCCAGGCCGCCGATAAACAACGCCACCACCACCGAAGTGCCGGTGATGGTCATGTTGTAGTAAAGCTTGCGCTGCGGCTTGCTGAACGCCCAGCCGTAGGCGCCGACCATCAGCACGTTATCGAGGGTGTCCACCAGCGCCATGCCGCTGGCGAACAGCGCCGGGAAGACCATAATCGACCAGACGGAAATCCCGCTCGACGCGCCGGCGGCGGAGATGCCCAGCACGCCGATTTCAGTGGCGGTATCAAACCCGAGGCCGAACAGGAAACCGACCAGGTACATCTGCCAGCTGCGGCTGACCAGACGAAAGGTTTTGCCAAACAGCCAGCTCATCACCCCGCCGCCGCTGACGATCTCGTCGCTCACCGGCTCACCGCGCTTCCACGCCCGAAAGCTGCGCCAGACGCTGCGCAATATCACCAGGTTGATAAAGGCCATCGCCAGCAGAAACAGCGCCGACACCGCGGTGCCGATGACGCTGCCGGTGTCGTGCAGCCAGCTCATCTGCGCGCTGAAGGCCGTGGCGGTCGCGGCAATCGCCGCCGAGGCCAGCACCACAATCGACGAGTGGCCCAGCGAGAACCAGGCCCCGACGGCGAAAGGCCGCCGTCCCTGCTGCATCATCTTGCGGGTGACGTTATCAATCGCCGCGATATGGTCGGCGTCCACCGCGTGGCGCAGACCGTAGCCCCAGGCCAGCAGGCTGGCGGCCATCAGCGCGCCGCTGTCGCCAAAGGCCTGCAGCGCCCAGCTCCAGGCCAATAGGTTCGCCGCGATCAACCCCAGCACCAGTCCCGCAGCGCGCGGCTGCTGGCGTAAAACTGTCATTATCATTGTTGTGTTCCTTGAGCCTGTCCGCGGGCGGCGGCGATCACCGCCTGACCATAGGCGATTGCGCCGTCGCCGGCCGGCAACTGCTGCGCAAACAGCAGAGTAAAATCCGCCAGATAAAAGGTCAATCGCGCCGCCAGCAGGCGGTTATGCAGCACTCCGCCGCTGCAGACCATCGTGTCGATGCCGCGGGCGGTGGCGCAGTCGCGGGCCATCGCCGCCAGTCCGCTGGCCAGGGCGTCATGGAATGCCCAGGCTTTTTGCGCCGGGGTCGCCTGCCAGCGCAGCCACTGTCGCCAGAAGGTGGCTAAGTCCAGCGCATTGCCGCGCCACGGCAGCGTGACCGGATGGCAGACGCCGGAGCAGCTGGCGGCCAGCGCCTCCAGCCGACAGGCCGCCTCGCCCTCATAGCTCAGGCTCTCCGGGGCGCAGTCCAGCGCGCAGGCGACGGCATCAAACAGCCGTCCGCAGGACGAGGCGCGCGGCGCGTTAATGCCGCGATCGATAGCCTGCGCCAGCAGCGGCCAGTTGCGCTGGCGCAGCGTACCGGTCTGCGGGTAATCCTGCCAGTCAGGGATAAAGGCCAGGCACTGAGCCAGCAGATTACGCCACGGCTGACGCGCCGCCAGGTCGCCGCCCGGCAGCGCGACGGCCGGCAGCCCGCCGAGATGTTCGCACTGGCGATAGTTAACCCGCAGGCACTCCCCGCCCCATAGCGCGCCGTTCTCCCCCATGCCGATTCCGTCGAGGATCAGGGCGATGACGTCTCCGCCGTCGAGCGGCCAGCGGTGCTCCGCCAGGCACGCCGCGGCGTGAGCATGGTGATGTAGCACTGTCTCTACCGGCAGCGGCAGAGTCGCCGCCCACTGCGTCGAGCGATAGCCGGGATGGGCGTCAACCACCACCCGCTGCGGCATAAAGGCGTAGACGTTCTGCATCAGCTGTAGCGCGCTGCGCCACTGCTGCTCGACGCCCTCCTCGCCAAGATCGCCAAAGTGCTGGCTGAGAACCGCTTCGCCCCCGCGCGCCAGGCAGAAGGTGTTTTTCATGTCCGCGCCCAGCGCCAGCAGCGGCGGAACCTTCTCCAGACCCGGCGGCAGCGGCAGCGCATCCGGGACATAGCCCCGGGCGCGGCGCAGCATTTCTCCGCTCGAGCGCACCAGCGAATCATCCATCCGCTGCACGATGTCGCGGTTATGGAGCAAAAAGCCGTCGGCGATGTCGGCTAAGTCGTTGAGCGCCTGAGTATTACTTAACGCCGGCGGGCGGCCGCTAAGGTTACCGGAGGTCATCACGATAGGGCGCGCCAGCGCCTGCAGAAGCAAATGCTGCAGCGGATTAGACGGCAGCATCACCCCAACTTCCGCAAGCCCTGGCGCAATCTCGTCGCACAGGCCGGAGACCTGCGCTTTGCTAATCAGTACGATGGGCGCCGCCGGGGAGCCCATCAGCGCCGCGGCGTCGGCAGGTAACCCCGCCGCAGAGGGCAGCATCACCGCCAGCGGTTTCGCCGGACGGTGTTTCCTCGCCCGCAGCGTGGCAACGGCAGCGGGGTTGCCGGCGTCGCAGGCCAGATGAAAGCCGCCGACGCCTTTTATCGCCACGATGTCGCCCGCCGCCAGCCGGGCGATAGCCGACTGCAGCGCCGCCTCGCCGTTCAGCGTTTCCCCTTGCGCCCGCCATTCCAGTCGCGGCCCGCAGTCGGGGCAGGCCACCGGCTGGGCGTGAAACCGGCGATCGGCAGGATCGCGGTATTCCGCCTCGCAGGGCGGACAGAGCGGAAACGGCGCCATCGCGGTAAATGGCCGGTCGTAAGGCATCGCGCGAATAATGGTTAACCGCGGCCCGCAATGGGTGCAGTTGATAAAGGGGTAGCGGTAGCGGCGCGCCCGGGGATCATTCATCTCCGCGAGGCACGCCGGGCAGGTCGCGGCATCGGGCACGATCTGGGTGCGCATCCGTCCCGCCCCGCTCTCGCGGATGGTGAAATCCTGCGGCGGAGCCGCCCAGCGATAAGGGGCGCAGACGACGCTGTCGATCCGCGCCAGCGGC
The DNA here is from genome assembly GCF_040064755.1 of Klebsiella sp. GB_Kp056. Lineage (NCBI taxonomy): Bacteria > Pseudomonadati > Pseudomonadota > Gammaproteobacteria > Enterobacterales > Enterobacteriaceae > Klebsiella > Klebsiella sp. GB_Kp056. Next base: position 15,622 of record NZ_JBEAJA010000059.1, read on the forward strand.
GGGCAGTGGGCAGCGAGGGCGGCAGTAAAACCATCATCGTCCCCGGCCAGCCGCACCAGCACGCCGTCGCCGTCGTTACAGACATCGCCGCAGCGCGCCTGCCCCTGAGCCAGCTGCCAGACAAAGGGGCGGAACCCCACCCCCTGCACTTTACCGCGAATGCGGATTTGCACCCCGTTCATGCCTGAGCTTACCAGGCCAGCGCCGTGCGGCGACGTTTTTCCTGGTTCATCTGCTCCAGCTTGTTGCGGTCTACGCAGACCAGGGCGTGCGTCGGGCAGACCTCCATGCAGGCCGGGCCGCTGTCGCGGTGGAAGCAGAGATCGCACTTGTTGGCTTCGGCTTTTTCCGCCACGACGTTCAGTCCGGCGCCGCTATGGCGGATCACCGGCCGCACCACTACCTCCATCGCCCCGTACGGGCAGGCGACGACGCAGGTTTTGCAGCCGATGCAGCGCTCCTGCATCACATGAACAAAGCCTTTATCGCGGCTGATGGCGCCGTTCGGGCAGACGTTGGCGCACGGGGCGTCCTCACACTGACGGCAGGCGGTGGCTGTGGAGACATTGACCCCTTTGATGACGTGAATACGCGGCTGAAAGGTGTGCGGCGTCAGGGAGGCGCAGTCCTGATGTTCCTGATGGGAGACCACGCAGGCTACTTCGCAAGTGCGACAGCCGATGCATTTGCTCGCATCGGCGATAATGAAACGGTTCATCCATTTCTCCAGCAGTAAGAGGGTTAGGCGCCGGAGTATGCATAATACGTTCCAGTTTTTATCTTATTGATAATAAGTAAAATTTAATGGTTAGCGCGCTGTCATCGTCAGTAGTGACGATGACAGCTGACGACGTCAGGCGCAGGGACCTGACACCAGCGACTCACGCTCGATCAGCGCCCCGGGGAAACTCTGCTGAACATTGAATTCCCCGCCATCGAGCATAAATATCAGGCGATTAATGCTCTCTTTAATCATCTCCGTCACCGGCACCCGGACGCTGGCGAGCGACGGCACCATGTACGGCGCCAGCACAATATCGTCAAACCCCACCACCGAGACCTGCTCCGGCACCTTAACGCCCAGCTGGTGAAGCTGCTTCATCGCCCCGATGGCCATATCGTCATTGCTCGCCACCAGCGCGCTGTAGGTCACCCCGCGCTGACGCAGGCTCTCCACCGCCGCCGCGCCGGTTTCCGGCGTCCAGCGCCCTTCGGCAATGAGCGCCTCGTTGAGGGTAATGCCGTGGCCAGCCAGCGCGTCTTTATAGCCAGCAAGGCGCTCGACGCCGGTGGGCGAGTCAAGGGAGCCGGTAATAAAGGCGATATCGCGGTGACCCAGGGCAATCAGCCGCTCCACCACCCGCATCGCCGATGCTTTTTGATCGGACCAGACGCAATGGCTGGCGTGGCGGCGCAGCCGGCGGTTCAGCACCATGATCGGCTGCGAGTGGTTCTCAACGATCTCGTCCATCTCATCGACGGTGAGAAAGCGCGGGTAGATGATGATCGCATCGCAGCGCAGATCCAGCAGATACTGGATCGCTTCCCGCTCCTCTTGCGCGCTGTGCTTGCCGTCGGCGAGGATCAGCTGCCGCCCTTTATCCTCCGTCATCCGCGCCACGTGGTACAGCAGCTCGCTGAAATAGACGCCGTGGTAGAGGGTGTTGGTCACCACCAGGCCAAGGGTTTGCGTGGTTTTGGTCGCCAGGTTGCGCGCCAGCAGATTCGGTCGGTAGCCGCTCTCCGCCACCGCCTTAAATACCCGGTCTTTGGTCTCCTGGCTGACATAGCCGTTGCCCGACAGCACCCGCGACACGGTCGCCTTCGATACCCCCGCGCGCTTTGCGACCTCCAGCATCGTTGCCATGTGATTCTTCCTGTTGCAAAAGTTGCAGGCAGTGTACTGCACGTTTCTGGCTTTTACAGCACCCCCTGCTCACCACCGCGATCCTGCTCGCCGCGACGCTTCGCGATCAAAATCACAAAAATGAGATCATCTTTTTTTATTTCTTGTGCAATCAAATGAAACTCACCATGATTTTGTGGAACCGGTTTCCTATAAAGCATGGTATCGCCCGACGATGCGGCGCGGTAACAGATCAGTACCCTATTGATAAACAGGATAAAATCCGATGTCGAAAAATTATGCAGCCCTGGCGCAACAGATAGTCGCGGCATTAGGCGGAGTCGATAACGTCGTCGCCGTGACCCACTGCATGACGCGTCTGCGCTTCGTGGTCAAAGACAACGAACAGGTCGATAGCCCTACCCTGAAAGGCCTGACCGGGGTGCTCGGCGTCGTGCGCAGCGATAATCAGTGCCAGGTGATCATCGGCAACACGGTCTCTCAGGCCTATCGCGAGGTAGTGAATCTGCTGCCTGGCGACCTGCGCCCGGTCGAGCCGCAGGGCAAAGCGCCGATCACCCTGAAACGCATCGGCGCCGGGATCCTCGACGCGCTGATCGGCACCATGTCGCCGCTGATCCCGGCGATTATCGGCGGATCGATGGTCAAGCTGCTGGCGATGATCCTTGAGATGAGCGGCGTGTTGCCGAAAGGCGCGCCGACGCTGACCCTCCTGACGCTTATCGGCGACGGCGCGTTTTTCTTCCTGCCGCTGATGGTGGCTGCCTCCGCGGCGGTGAAATTCAAAACCAATATGTCGCTGGCCATCGCTATCGCCGGGGTGCTGGTGCATCCCGGGTTTATCGAATTAATGGCCAAAGCCGCCCAGGGCGAACACGTCGAATTTGCCCTTATTCCGGTGACCGCGGTGAAATACACCTACACGGTGATCCCGGCGCTGGTGATGACCTGGTGCCTGTCGTATATCGAACGCTGGGTGGATCGCATTACCCCGGCGGTAACGAAAAACTTCCTTAAGCCGATGCTGATCGTGCTGATCGCCGCCCCACTGGCGATCCTGCTGATTGGCCCGCTCGGCATCTGGATCGGCAGCGCCATTTCCGCGCTGGTCTATACGATCCACAGCTATCTCGGCTGGCTGTCGGTGGCGATCATGGGCGGGCTGTGGCCACTGCTGGTGATGACCGGTATGCACCGGGTCTTTACGCCGACCATCATTCAGACCATCGCCGAAACCGGCAAAGAGGGCATGGTAATGCCGTCGGAGATCGGCGCCAACCTGTCGCTCGGCGGCTCGTCGCTGGCGGTGGCGTGGAAAACGAAAAACCCGGAATTGCGCCAGACGGCGCTGGCCGCCGCGGCATCGGCGATTCTGGCCGGTATTTCCGAACCGGCGCTGTACGGCGTGGCGGTGCGCCTGAAACGCCCGCTGATCGCCAGCTTAATCAGCGGCTTTATCTGCGGCGCGGTGGCGGGCATCGCCGGACTGGCCAGCCACTCGATGGCGGCGCCGGGGCTGTTCACCAGCGTGCAGTTTTTCGATCCAGCCAATCCAATGACCATCGTCTGGGTGTTTGGCGTGATGGCGCTGTCGGTAGTGCTGTCGTTTGCCCTGACGCTGATCCTCGGCTTTGAAGATATTCCCGTTGAACAGGCCGCCGCCGACGCCCGAGCGCGCCAGGCCCAGGCCCAGGCAACCCACGCCTGAACACACCATTAATAACGAGGTAACGCATGGCGAGTTTCCCACAGGGATTTTTATGGGGCGGCGCACTGGCCGCCAACCAGTCAGAAGGCGCATGGCGCGAAGGGGGGAAAGGGATGGCCACCGTGGATACCCTCCCCCACGGCGCCCACCGTCTGCCGGTAAAATTAGGCCTGGAGAAGCGCTTCACGCTTCGCGAAGACGAATTCTACCCCAGCCACGAGGCGATCGATTTCTACCACCGCTACAAGGAAGATATCGCCCTGATGGCGGAGATGGGGTTCAGCGTCTTTCGCACCTCCATCGCCTGGAGCCGCCTGTTCCCGCGCGGCGACGAGCAGCAGCCGAATCCGCAGGGCATCGCCTTCTATCGTTCGCTGTTCGAGGAGTGCAAAAAGCACGGTATCGAGCCGCTGGTGACGTTGTGCCATTTTGACGTGCCGATGCATCTGGTGATGGAGTACGGCTCCTGGCGCAACCGCAAAATGGTCGATTTCTTCAGCCACTACGCCCGCACCTGCTTTGAAGCTTTTGACGGTCTGGTGAAATACTGGCTCACCTTCAATGAAATCAACATCATGCTGCACAGCCCCTACTCCGGCGCCGGACTGGTGTTTGAAGAGGGAGAAAATCAGGAGCAGGTGAAGTACCAGGCGGCGCATCACGAGCTGGTGGCCAGCGCGCTGGCGACAAAAATCGCCCACGAGATAAACCCGCAGAATCAGGTCGGCTGCATGCTGGCGGGCGGTAATTTCTACCCTTACTCCTGCAAGCCGGAAGATGTATGGATGGCGCTGGAGAAGGACCGCGAAAACCTGTTCTTTATTGACGTCCAGGCGCGCGGCGCCTACCCGGTATGGGCCGCGCGGGTATTCCGGGAAAAGGGGGTCACCATTGCGAAGCTGCCGGGCGATGATGAGATCCTCAAAAACACCGTCGATTTCGTCTCCTTTAGCTACTACGCCTCGCGCTGCGCCTCGGCGGAGATGAACGCCAGCAACACCAATGCCGCCAACATCGTCAAGTCGCTGAAGAACCCGCACATTCCGGCCAGCGAATGGGGCTGGGGCATCGACCCGCTGGGCCTGCGCATCACCATGAACATGATGTACGACCGCTATCAGAAACCGCTGTTCCTGGTGGAAAACGGGCTCGGCGCCCGGGACGAGATTGACGCCAGGGGGGAGATCAATGACGACTATCGCATCAGCTACCTGCGCGAGCACATCAAGGCGATGCGCGATGCCATCGGCGACGGTATTCCGGTGCTGGGCTACACCAGCTGGGGCTGCATCGATCTGGTCTCGGCGTCAACCGGCGAGATGAGCAAGCGCTACGGCTTTGTCTATGTCGATCGCGACGACGCCGGCAACGGCACGCTGGCGCGCAGGCGTAAAAAGTCGTTCTTCTGGTACCAGAAGGTGATAGCCAGCAACGGCGCCGACCTCGACTAAGCGCGTCTCCCGCGCTCGCCCGTCTCTCCGCGCTAACCGGGGGACGGGCGCTGCTTTCTGTTTCATCTATTACATGTTTTTTTCTCGAGCCTGATTCCAGTTTCTGGTTTGCCTCCCGTTCACAACAACTGGTATTTTATCCAGTATGTTTTCAGGGGTATCTTCAGCAAGGAGCACATCATGAACGCACAGCACACCACCGCAGCCGGAGGGATCGCCAGGGCCATTCGCCAGTTAACCGTGGGATATGTCAGAAAACGCCATGAGAACCGCAAAACGCGGGAGACGCGGCGCTACACCCGCCATGCGGCGCTGAGCCTGAACGGCGACTGGCTGGAGCAGGCGGGATTCCCGGTCGGCACGCAGGTCAGAGTCTCGGTGTCGCCCGGTAAATTAGTGATAGAGAATCTTGAGCTGGCGCCGCCGGTAACGGGGCTCCCGGCCGGTCAGTCGCGCGCCGTCGGGGAGCCCTGAGCACCGCTGGGTTAATCGTCTGCGGCTTCCAGCCGGGCAAAGCCGCCGTGGCCCTGCCAGCCTGCCAGCTGCTGGTACACCCGGGCAACGGCGGCTTTCACCGGCTGGGTCATCGGATAATAAAAACCGACAATATCCGGCTGAATGCCGAGGAAGATCACTTCGCCGACGTCCTCTTTCAGCTGATCGACCAGATAGTTGAGCGGCATGTTATGGGTGGTCATCATAAACATCTCGGCGATGTCGTCGGGGTCGATGACGCGAATGTCGCCCGGGTTTAGGCCCATATCGGTGGCATCGACGATCAGCAGGCGTTCGGGGCGTAATTCGCGGATCGCCACGATGTCGTTTTCCGGCGCGCTGCCGCCGTCGATGACCACCCACTGGCCGGCCGGGTTCGCCGCGCACATCTCCGCCAGCAGCGGGCCGGCGCCGTCGTCGCCCATCATACTGTTGCCGACACAGAGTAAAACGTCAGTCACGTAATCTCCTCACCATCAGGTAGATGGCGCTTTCCTGGTGAATATCATGCAGCATGCTGAGCATTGTTTTGCTCCACGCCTGCTGCTGCGGGGTCTGCGCGGACTGCGCTTTATCAAAGGCGTTGGCCAGCATTGCCACATGGCTGCTGTCGATGACGATTTCGCCATACTTCGGCACCCCCTCCATTTTGCGCCGCGCGACGCTGCCGGCCTCAAGGGTGGCGATCCATGCCAGATACGCGTCCCACGGGCAGCTCAGCGCCGCCTCAAGACAGTCGATAACGCCGAGGTGGTGGCCAATCGCCAGGCTGTAATAGACCACCTGCTGCGCCTGATCCGGCGTGGCGTCGTTCTCATCAATAAATTTACGGCTCAGCTGACTGAACACCACCGTCTCGCTCATCGGATACGCGCCCCCTCGACCACCTGGTTGAGATGGGTGACGATCTCGGTCAGACGCGGATCTTTCTCCGCCTCCAGCCAGCGCAGCACCTGGCTGTCGCCCTGGCCGAGCAGACGCATATAGTCGTCGGCAATCTGCCGACCATAGCGATAGCCCGCCAGACGGCGCGCTTCGCGATCGATGCGCACCCGCAGGGGTTGCACCATATCGGCGTGCAGCAGCTCGGTCGGCTGTTCGTCAAGCTCGCCCGGCAGGCGGGCGTGAATTTTCTGCTCCAGCAGGCCGAGGGCCATGGCGAAGCCGTACAGGGTGGCGGCGGGCGTCGGCGGGCAGCCGGGAATATAGACATCCACCGGCACGATTTTATCGGTTCCGCCCCAGACGCAGTACAGATCGTGGAAGATGCCGCCGCTGTTGCCGCAGGCGCCGTAGGAGATACAAATCTTTGGATCCGGCGCCGACTGCCAGGCGCGCAGCGCCGGGGAGCGCATCGCGCGGGTCACCGCCCCGGTAAACAGCAGGATATCGGCATGGCGCGGCGAAGGCACCACCTTAATCCCGAAGCGTTCCGCGTCGAACAGCGGTGAAAGGGTAGCGAAAATTTCGATTTCACAGCCGTTACAGCCGCCGCAGTCGACGCGATAAACGTAGGCGGAACGTTTGATTTTCTTCAGCAGCGAGGCCTTCATGCTGGCGATGGATTCATCCACCGTCATCGGCACCGGAATGCCGTTTTCATCGCGTGGGCCAAGTAAAGTGCTCATCAGCTGGCCTCCCTCATGTGGCGGGTCAGTTCAATACGATCGGACGGCACCAGGCATTTCTGGCGCTTGCATTCCGGGCAGGTTTCGAAGCTTTCGCGGTGCAGCTCGGCGCGGGTGTCGCCGTTATGCTTGAGCAGCGCGATGGCGTAGTCGATCTCCTTCTGCACCGCGAACGGCCGCTGGCACTCCCGACAGTGGCAGATAGCGAAGCGCGACTGCTGGAGGAAATCCTCTTTCTTCCACACCGCCAGCTCATACTCCGGCGACAGCTTAATCGCCGCCGTCGGGCAGACCTCTTCACAGCGGCCGCAGAAGATGCAGCGCCCGAGGTTGAACTGCCACGCCAGCTGGTTTGTGGCCAGATCGGTCTCTACCGTCAGGGCGTTCGACGGGCAGGCGTTCACGCAGGCCGCGCAGCCGATACACTGCTGCGGGTTATGCTCCGGCTTGCCGCGGAAGTTTTTATCTACCGGCATCGGCTCCAGCGGATAGGCGTGCGTCGCGGTGCCGGTCTTAATCACTTTTTTAATAAAGGTAAACATGGCGATTCCTTATTTCAGCGGCGAGTTTTTACGCTCGATGCTATAGCGCTCCAGCTCTTTGTACGGCACCACTTTGCTCTTCTTCTTGCGGACATCGACCACGGTCATGCGGTCGGTACAGGAGTAGCACGGGTCAAGGCTGCCGATGATCAGCGGCGCATCGGAAACGGTATTGCCGCGCAGCATATAGCGCAGAGTCGGCCAGTTGGCGTAGGTCGCCGCCCGGCAGCGCCAGCGGTACAGCTTCTGGTTGTCGCCGGTCATGCTCCAGTGAATATCATCCCCGCGCGGCGCTTCTGAGAAGCCCAGCGCGAAGCGGTGCGGAATATAGGTGAAGCCCTCCACCATCAGCGGACCGCCCGGCAGGTTATCGAGACCGTAATCAATCATGTTCAGCGCGGTATAAACCTCGTTGATCCGCACCTTGAGGCGGGAGATGACGTCGCAGCCCTGCTCGCTGTGGACTTCCATCGGCAGCAGGCCGTAGCCGACGAACGGGTGATCGGCGCGGGTGTCGCGGGCGTGGCCGCTGGCGCGCACCATCGGGCCAACGTTGCTGAAGTCGCGGGCGATTTCCGGGTCCAGACGGCCAATGCCGACAGTACGCTGCTCCATGTTCGGGGTGCTGAGCAGCATATCCACCAGCTCCTGCACGTCGCGACGCATCTGCTGCGCCAGCTGGCGGGTCTGGATCATGTCCTCTTTCAGCAGGTCGCGGCGGATCCCGCCGATCAGGTTCAGACCGTAGGTTTTCCGCGCCCCGGTAAGAATTTCCGCCATCTTCATCGAGGTTTCGCGCACGCGGAAGAACTGCATAAAGCCGGAGTCGAAGCCGGTGAAGTGGCAGGCCAGACCGAGGTTCAGGAGGTGCGAATGCAGGCGTTCCACCTCCAGCAGAATGGCGCGGATCATCTGCGCCCGCTCCGGCACCACGATGCCCATCGCATTCTCCACCGAGGTGGTATAAGCGGTGCTGTGAGCGAAGCCGCAGATGCCGCACACCCGGTCCGACAGGAAGGTGACTTCGTTATAACCCATGCGGGTTTCCGCCAGCTTCTCCATCCCGCGATGGACATAGAACAGACGGTAATCGGCATCGATAATGTTCTCGCCGTCAACGAACAGGCGGAAGTGGCCCGGTTCGTCGGAGGTGACGTGCAGCGGGCCAATCGGCACCACGTTGTTTTTCTTGCTGCCCAGCTCGTTGATAAACTCGTAGGTTTCAGCATCGGTGGTCGGCGCCGGGCGTTGACGGTAGTCCATGCTGTCTTTCCGCAGCGGATAGAGTTCATCCGGCCAGTCGTCCGGCAGCACCAGCCGGCGCTCGTCCGGCAGCCCCACCGGCACCAGTCCGTACATATCGCGCACTTCGCGCTCGCCCCACACCGCCGCCGGCACGCGCGGCGTCACCGATGGGTATTCCGGTTTGTTGGCATCCACTTCCACACGCACGGTGATCCAGCATTTGGTGCCCTGCTCCATCGACAGCACGTAGTAGACGGCGTAGTGGCCGTTGAGCTTGCGTTCGTCGTTGCCAAACAGCACAGACAGCCAGCCGCCCTGCTTGTAGTACAGGAACTCGACCACTTCCGGCAGATAGTTGACCTTCACGGTGATGGTTAACTGGTCTTTGGTCTGCCAGGCTTCGTCCAGCACCACGCCCGGAAAGGCCTGGTGCAGCGCCGCAAGATAGTGTTGACCCATTTTTTCTTCAGACATGCTCAAACTCTCTTAATCACGCCACCAGCAAGGAGACGAAAGCTAAAAAGGCGAAACCAAACCCGGCCCAGGTGACGCGGGAGGTGGCACAGAAGCGCAGACGCGCCATGCTGTTTTCAAACAGCGCGATGATCAACACCCCAACCACCAGCTTGACGACGGCCACCACCAGCGCCAGCAGCAGGCCGCCGACGCTGAAGCTGGTCATCTGGCCCCACGGGAAAAAGACCCCGACAAACATCTGCAGCACCACCAGCTGTTTGAGGCTGATGCCCCACTTCAGGATGCCAAAGCCGCTGCCGCTGTACTCGGAAAGCGGCCCCTCCTGCAGCTCCTGCTCCGCTTCCGCCAGATCGAACGGCAATTTGCCCATCTCGATAAAGGTGGCGAAGGCGCAGGCGCACAGCGCCAGAATCAGTGGAATGCTGCGCGCTGCCGGCCAGTGATAAAGGGTGTCGGTGATACTGCTGATATGGGTGGAGCCCGCCACCTGCGCGGCGACCCACAGGCCCAGCAGCAGGATCGGCTCCACCAGCACGCCGAGCATCGCTTCGCGGCTGCTACCCAGCGCGGTAAACGGGCTGCCGGTGTCCAGACCGGAAATCGCGAAGAAGAAACGGGCGATGGCGAACAGGTAGATCAGGGTGATGAGATCCCCAAGCACCGGCAGCGGAGAGTCCACCGTCACCACCGGCAAGGCGGTGGCGATGGTCAGCATCACGCCCACCATGACGTACGGCGTCAGGCGGAACACCCAGCCCGAGGCGTCGGGACCGACGCTCTGGCGGCCCAGCAATTTCAGGATATCCCGATACTCCTGCAGCACGCCCGGTCCGCGGCGGTTATGCAGCCGCGCGCGGGCGACGCGGACGATCCCGGATAACAGCGGCGCGACGGCAAACAGCGCCAGCGCCTGTAGCAATGCAATTAACAGACTCATTCTCAGGCTCCTCGGAAAATGACAATCACCACCAGCACCGCCAGCTCAACCAGCGCCATTGCGCGCAGCAGCGCCGGCGCCGAGGCCGATTGCCAGCCCGGCACCAGACGCACCGGGTTCAGCCAGTGACGCAGCTTCAGCAGCGGCGCAAAGGCCTCTTTCACCGGCATGGCGAAACCGTGGGCGGTGACCACCATCGACTGTTCGTGATCGTAGCCGCAGACCCAGGCCGCGCCGCGCGAGCGCGCCGCCAGGCGATCGCCTTTAAAGAAGATCATCAGCAGGAACGGCAGCAGCGGGCAGGCGATAAGCAGCAGCGCAATCATCGGCTGCGACACCACGCTCGACACCTGGGCCTGCAGCGGGAAGGCGCCGCTCACCAGCGGCAGCAGCCACGGCGCGGCGATGCCGCCAACGAGGCAGAAGACCGCCGCCATGACCACGCTCAGGGTCATCAGCCAGGGGGCGCAGGTGGCGTTTTCCGCCTCTTTGCTCCGCGGCGCGCCGAGGAAGGTGACACCATAGACTTTGGCCATACACATCACCGCCAGCGCGCCGGTGATCGCCAGGCCCACCGCCAGCAGCGGCCCCAGCAGACGGCCAATAAACAGGTCGCTGGTGCTCATTTTGAAGAAGGACTGGTAGATGACCCACTCGCCGGCGAAGCCGTTCAGCGGCGGCAAGGCCGCCATCGCCATCAGCCCCACCAGCATGGCGAGGGAGATCAGCGGCATTTTTTTACCGATGCCGCCCAGCTTCTCGATATCGCGATGGCCGGTGCGGAACCACACCGCCCCGGCGCCGAGGAACAGCGTAGTTTTGAACAGGCTGTGGTTAACCAGGTGATACATGCCGCCGATGAAGCCCAGCACCATCAGCGTGCTGTTGCGGGTGGCCACGCCGGTAACGAAGGCGCCCAGCCCCAGCAGGATGATGCCGATATTCTCCAGGGTGTGATAGGCCAGCAGGCGCTGAATGTTATGCTCCATCAACGCATACAGCCCGCCGATGAAGGCGGTGATCATCCCCAGCACCAGCAGCATCACGCCCCACCACAGCGGCGGCACGCCGCCGGCCAGCGAAACGGTTAACATGCCGTACAGACCGACCTTCATGACCACAGTGGAAAACAGCGCGGCGGCCGGCGCGCTGGCCCCGGCGTGAGCCTGCGGCGCCCAGCCGTGCAGCGGGATCGCCCCCGCCAGCAGGGCGAATCCCGCCAGCCCCGGCAGCCACAGCAGCGGGTTCTGCATCATATCCACCGCCTGGAGATTGATCTGCGCCAGCTCGAGGGTGCCGTAGGTCGACCACACCAGCCAGCAGGTCCATGCCATCAGCAGCGTGCCGAGACGACCCAGCGCAAACCACAGCTTACCGGAGGCGGCGCAGCCGGTGAGAAACGCCGCGCAGAGCGCCATGATCTCCGCCATCACCACCAGCGAACCGATGTTGGTCGCCACCACCGCGCAGGTGGCGGCGGCCAGCAGCAGGTTGACCAGCAGGCCGTTGGCCTTCACCTGCGGGTGGCGATGCCAGCTAATGTTAAACAGCGACACCGGCAGCGCCGACAGGCCGATGGCCAGCAGCCACAGGGCATTGACGCCGCCCACCCGCATTGTCAGATGGAGAAACTGCAGCATGCCGCCGTGGATCCGATCCGGCATCAGCAGCGCGGCGCCGCCGGCAACCACCAGCATAGCGCTGGCCACCGCGCCGCCGATCCCGGCAATGGCGCCGCTGAGCGGTTTACGCATGGCAAACACAAAGGCCAGCACGGCGCTGGCGGCGTACCACGTCACCGCCTGATTGACTAATCCAATTACACTCATTCCCTCTCCCCCTGTTGCGCCTGGAACAACGACAAGTCGCCAAGGTCGGTATTAAAGGTCAGCTGGCGTTTACGCTTGCTGGCCTGGGCGATATCACGGCTATCCACCAGCATCAGCGCTTTGGTCGGACAGGTCCGCACGCAGGCCGGGCCCTGGTCATCGAAGTGGCAGAGGTCGCATTTCACGGCAATGGCGCGCACGCCGGGCACCCAGTCGAGCAGCGAGCTGACGCGGGCCGGCGCCGGCGGCGCGGGGGGCGCCAGCCGGGTATTGGCATTGGCCGGAATATCCAGCGGACGGCTGCCGGAAAATTCGATCGCGCCAAACGGGCAGGCGATGCCGCACAGTTTGCAGCTTACGCACAGGCTCTCGTTGAGCTGGACGGCGCCATCGACGCGCTGGATGGCGTTTACCGGGCAGACAGCGGCGCAGGGGGCGTCTTCGCAGTGATGGCACATCTGCGGTGCCGATTCTTTTTCATTACGCATCACCTGCAGCCGCGGCATAGCCTGCAGGCCGTGCTGGCGATGCGTCTCAGAGCAGGCGGCTTCGCAGGTGCGGCAGCCGATACAGACAGTGGAGTCAGCAATTACAAAACGGTTCACCGGGTCATCCTCGGGTGAAAGTCACTTTTGACGAAATCAGGTTGCGCAGGTGTCATTTTCGACACGTGTCGACACCTTGCGATCAGTGGGTCAGGGCCAGATGGCTTAAGTCCACCGGTTGGTCTTGCTCCATGGCGTCGTACAGACGGTCATAGACGGTGGCGATAATCGCCAGATAATGCTCCAGCACCTGGTCGCGGGAGCGGTTGCTGATCCGCCCGTCCACCGTGCCATCCGCGGCGAGCGTGGCCTGAGCAATCAGATACTTATCACCGCCGCCTTTGTTTTCGACGTAGTATTCGATGGTGTGGCTGTTGAAGCCTTCCGCCAGGGCGACGAACACCTGAAAATGGCCGAACAGCACGAAGCACAGCTCTTTGTCCGGCGCGCAGCTCATCGCGTGATGCAGGCGGGCTTTCGACAGGGTGATCCCCTGAACCAGCGAGTTACAGTAGATATGCCACTGCTCCTGCTGCTGCCGGTGACGGTCGGCGATGTAATCCGCCTTTTCACTTATTTCCCAAATAGTCATATCGGTTTCTCCGTAGCATGAGATGCACCGTCTAAGCATTTTCCGTGCCACATTTTATTTATTTGATTTAATTATGTTTTTATATTTATTCCCTGCCGACGCGACATGTCGATGACAGCCCCGGCGCGTCGTCATCGACATTTCCTGCCGCCACGAGTCTTTTCTGGCACCGTTATTGCATAAAAGGCGCATCGCGATACGGAGGCGACTATGCACGAAATCACCCTCAGCCAGCGGGCGCTGGAAATTATTGAACAACAGGCGCAGCAGGCCGGCGCGCGGCGGGTGACCGGCGTGTGGCTTAAGGTGGGAGCATTTTCCTGCGTGGAAGCCAGCGCCCTGACCTTCTGCTTTGAGCTGGTCTGCCGCGGCACGCTGGCGGAGGGGTGCGAACTGCATATCGCCGAACAACAGGCTGAATGCTGGTGCGAACGCTGTCAGCAGTACGTCCATCTTGTCTCGCAGCACGTCCGCCGCTGCCCGCACTGCAATAACGACCAGCTACAGATCGTGGCGGATGACGGCTTACAGATTCAGCGTTTAGAATTGGAGTAAATTATGTGTACAACATGCGGCTGTGGAGAAGGCAACCTCTATATTGAAGGAGACGAACGAAACCCGCATTCCGCGTTCCGCAGCGCCCCCTTCGCGCCCGCCCCACGCCAGACGATGACCATCACCGGCGTAAAAACCGACCACTTCGCCCCCACCCGCACGACGGAGGGCGATCTGCATTACGGCCATGGCGAAGCGGGGACTCACGCCCCGGGCCAGAGCCAGCGGCGCATGCTGGAAGTGGAAATCGACGTGCTGGATAAAAACAACCGTCTGGCGGCGCGCAACCGCGCGCGCTTTGCGGCGAAGCAACAGCTGGTGCTGAATCTGGTTTCCAGCCCCGGCTCCGGCAAAACCACCCTGCTCACCGAAACCCTCACCCGGCTGAAAGGGCGTGCCGACTGCGCAGTGATTGAAGGCGACCAGCAAACGGTCAATGACGCCGCCCGCATTCGCGCCACCGGCACCCCGGCGATTCAGGTCAACACCGGGAAAGGCTGCCATCTCGACGCCCAGATGATCGCCGACGCCGCCCCGCGCCTGCCGCTGGCTGACCACGGCATTCTGTTTATTGAAAACGTCGGCAACCTGGTCTGCCCGGCGAGCTTTGATCTCGGCGAACGCCATAAGGTGGCGGTGCTGTCGGTCACGGAAGGCGAAGACAAGCCGCTGAAGTATCCGCATATGTTCGCCGCCGCCAGCCTGATGCTGCTCAACAAGGTCGACCTGCTGCCGTATCTCAATTTCGACGTCGAGAAGTGCCTGGCCTGCGCCCGCGAGGTCAATCCGCATATTGACATTATCCTCCTCTCCGCCACCAGCGGCGAAGGCATGGATCAGTGGCTCACCTGGCTGGAGACGCAGCGATGTGCATAGGCATTCCGGGACAAATTTGCGCCATCGACGGCGTGCTGGCGAAGGTGGAAGTCTGCGGCATTCAGCGCGACGTCGACCTGACGCTGGTGGGCGCCGTTGACGAGCAGGGCCAGCCGCGTCTCGGCCAGTGGGTGCTGGTGCACGTCGGCTTCGCCATGAGCGTGATTAATGAAGCCGAAGCCCGCGACACTCTCGAAGCGCTGCAAAATATGTTTGACGTAGAGCCGGACGTCGGCGCCCTGCTGTACGGCGAGGAGCGATAATGCGTTACGTTGACGAATACCGTGCCCCTGAGCAGGTCATGCAGTTGGTGGCCCATCTTCAGCAGCGTGCCCATCTGCTGCCGCACACCGCCGCGCGACCGCTGCGCATCATGGAGGTCTGCGGCGGTCATACCCATGCCATTTTTAAGTTCGGTCTCGACCAGCTGTTGCCGGAGAATATCGAATTTATTCATGGGCCCGGCTGCCCGGTGTGCGTCCTGCCGATGGGGCGCATCGACACCTGCATTGAGATTGCCTGCCGTCCGGGGGTTATCTTCTGTACCTTCGGCGACGCCATGCGCGTACCGGGCAAAAACGGCTCACTGCTGCAGGCGAAAGCCCGCGGCGCCGATGTCCGCATCGTTTATTCGCCGATGGACGCCCTGCGGCTGGCGCAGCAAAACCCGCAGCGTGAGGTGGTCTTTTTCGGTCTCGGTTTCGAAACCACCATGCCCGCCACCGCCCTCACCCTGCGTCAGGCGCGGGAGCGCAACGTCGATAACTTCTTCTTTTTCTGCCAGCACATCACCCTGCTGCCGACCCTGCGCAGTCTGCTGGACCAGCCTGACAACGGTATCGACGCCTTTCTCGCCCCCGGCCACGTCAGTATGGTGATCGGCACCGAAGCCTACGGCTTTATCGCCAGCGACTATCATCGCCCGTTAGTGGTCGCCGGTTTCGAACCTCTTGATCTACTGCAAGGCGCGGTGATGCTGGTTGAGCAGACAATAGCGCAGCGTAGCGAGGTGGAAAATCAGTACCGCCGCGTAGTGCCGGATGCCGGCAACCCGCTGGCGCAGGCGGCGATGGCCGACGTGTTTTGCCTTGATGGCGACAGCGAATGGCGCGGTCTGGGGGTCATCAGCGACTCCGGCGTGCACCTCACGCCGGCCTATCAGCGCTTCGATGCCGAGGCCCATTTCCGCCCGGCGCCGCAGCGCGTGTGCGACGACCCGCGCGCCCGCTGCGGCGAGGTGTTGACCGGCCGCTGTAAACCGCACCAGTGCCCGCTCTTCGCCAGCACCTGCAATCCGCAAAGCGCCTTTGGCGCGCTGATGGTCTCCTCGGAAGGGGCCTGCGCCGCCTGGTATCAATATCGCAGTCAGGAATATGAAGCATGAAAAGCGTCCAGTTAGCCCACGGTAGCGGCGGTCAGGCAATGCAGCAGCTGATCGGCGACCTGTTTATGCAGGCTTTCGCCAACCCCTGGCTGGCGGAGCAGGAGGATCAGGCGCGTCTCGATCTGGCGGCGCTTGCCGCCCAGGGGGATCGTCTCGCCTTCTCCACCGACAGCTATGTGATTGACCCGCTGTTCTTTCCCGGCGGCAATATCGGCAAGCTGGCCGTCTGCGGTACCGCCAACGATGTGGCGGTCAGCGGCGCCATCCCCCGCTATCTTTCCTGCGGGTTTATTCTCGAAGAGGGGCTGGAGATGGCTACCCTGGAAACGGTGGTCGCCAGCATGGCCGATACCGCCCGGGCGGCAGGGATCGCCATCGTTACCGGCGACACCAAAGTGGTGCCGCGCGGCGCGGCGGATAAGCTGTTTATTAACACCGCCGGCATCGGCGCCATCCCGGCAGACGTTCGCTGGGGGACGCAGCAGATCAGCGCCGGCGATGTGCTGCTGGTCAGCGGCACGCTGGGGGATCATGGCGCCACCATCCTTAATCTGCGCGAGCAGATGGGGCTCGACGGCGCGCTGTCCAGCGACTGCGCGGTACTGACGCCGCTGATCCAAACTCTGCGGCCGCTGCGCGGCGTCAAAGCCCTGCGCGACGCCACGCGCGGCGGCGTCAACGCCGTCGCCCATGAGTTCGCCGCCGCCAGCGGCTGCGGCATTGAACTGCACGAGGCGAAGCTGCCGGTCAACGACACCGTGCGCGGAGTCTGCGAGCTGCTCGGGCTGGACGCCCTGAACTTCGCCAATGAAGGCAAGCTGGTGATCGCCGTCGCCCGCGAAGAAGCGGAAAACGTGCTGGCGCATATACGGTCTCACGCCCTGGGACGCGAGGCGGCGATAATCGGCGAGGTGGTCGCCCGCCCGGGCGTGCGTTCCGTCGGGCTGTACGGCGTGAAGCGGACGCTCGATCTTCCCCACGCCGAGCCGCTGCCGAGAATTTGTTAACGACGGCGTCGGGTCCCGGATAGCGGCTGACGCCTTATCCGGGCTACAACACGGCGCGCACATGTAGCCCGGCTAAGCGCAGCGCGAGCCGGGAAAAGCCAGCGGGTGCCCACGGATGGGTTAAAGCGGCAATAACCGCTTTATTAACATACTATTATTTGTACCATCATTTTCTTATGCGCCGCGTTGCCGGCGCGTTTTGGATGTAAGCCATGTCGTATACACCGATGAGCGATCTCGGCCAGCAGGGTCTGTTTGATATCACCCGGCTTTTATTACAGCAGCCCGATCTGGCTGCGCTGAGCGAAACCCTGACCCGCCTGGTGCAACAGTCCGCACTGGCCGACGAAGCGGCCATTATCCTGTGGAACGCAGGCAACCACCGCGCGGCCAGATACGCCTGCGATGAGGCAGGCCAGCCGGTGAGCTATGAAGATGAAACCGTGCTCGCCCACGGACCGGTGCGCCGCTTACTCTCCCGGCCGGATGCTCTGCATTGCGATCATGAGACCTTTGCCGACACCTGGCCGCAGCTTATCCGCAGCGGGATCTATCGCCCGTTCGGGTACTACTCGCTGCTGCCGCTGGCGGCCGACGGGCGGATCTTCGGCGGTTGCGAATTTCTGCGCCGTGACAACCGGCCATGGAGCGAGAAAGAGTTTCAGCGGCTGCATACCTTCGCGCAGATCGTCGCCGTCGTCAGCGAGCAGATTCAGAACCGGGTCAGCAACAACGTCGATTACGATCTGTTGTGCCACGAGCGCGACAACTTCCGCATTCTGGTGGCGATCACCAACGCGGTCCTCTCACGTCTGGATATCGACGAGCTGGTCAGCGAGGTGGCGAAAGAGATCCATCGCTACTTCCGGATCGACGCCATCAGCGTGGTGCTGCGCAGCAACCGCAAAGGGAAGCTCAACATCTATTCCACACACTATCTCGATGCCAGCCATCCGGTTCACGACCAGAGCGAGGTAGATGAAGCGGGCACCCTCACCGAGCGCGTGTTCAAAAGCAAAGAGATGCTGCTGCTTAATCTGCACGAGCATGACACCCTCGCGCCGTACGAGAAGATGCTCTTCGAAATGTGGGGCAACAAGATCCAGACCCTGTGCCTGCTGCCGCTGATGTCCGGCAACACCCTGCTCGGGGTGCTGAAGCTGGCGCAATGCGACGAACAGGTATTTACCACCACCAATCTCAAGCTGCTGCGGCAGATCGCCGAGCGGGTGTCGATCGCTATCGATAACGCCCTCGCCTACCGTGAAATTCAGCGCCTGAAAGAGCGACTGGTGGATGAGAACCTCGCCCTCACCGAGCAGCTCAACAATGTCGAGAGCGAATTCGGGGAGATCATCGGCCGTAGCGAGGCGATGAACAATGTGCTCAAGCAGGTCGAGATGGTGGCCCACAGCGACAGCACCGTGCTGATCCTCGGCGAAACCGGCACCGGCAAAGAGCTTATCGCCCGCGCCATTCATAACCTCAGCGGACGAAACAGTCGGCGGATGGTGAAGATGAACTGCGCCGCGATGCCCGCCGGTCTGCTGGAGAGCGATCTGTTCGGCCACGAACGCGGAGCCTTCACCGGGGCCAGCTCCCAGCGTATCGGCCGCTTCGAACTGGCGGACAAAAGCTCCCTGTTCCTTGATGAAGTGGGCGATATGCCGCTGGAGCTGCAGCCCAAGCTGCTGCGCGTTCTCCAGGAGCAGGAGTTCGAGCGCCTGGGGAGCAACAAGCTGATCCAGACCGACGTCCGACTGATCGCCGCCACCAACCGCGATCTCAAGCAGATGGTTATCGACAGGGAATTCCGCAGCGACCTCTACTACCGGCTCAACGTGTTCCCGATCCACCTGCCGCCGCTGCGCGAGCGCCCCGACGATATCCCGCTGCTGGTGAAGGCGTTTACCTTCAAAATCGCCCGCCGCATGGGACGCAATATCGACAGCATTCCGGCGGAGACCCTGCGCACCCTGACGCGCATGGAGTGGCCGGGCAACGTGCGCGAGCTGGAAAACGTCATCGAACGGGCGGTGCTGCTGACCCGCGGCAACGTGCTGCAGCTCTCCCTGCCGGAGCGGGATATCGTCGAGCCTCCGCGGTCGCCAGAGGTCCTGCCTGAGGAAGGCGAAGATGAATATCAGCTGATCGTCCGGGTGCTGAAAGAGAGCAACGGCGTGGTGGCCGGGCCGAAGGGCGCCGCCCAGCGGCTGGGGCTGAAGCGCACCACGCTCCTGTCGCGCATGAAGCGGCTGGGCATTAATAAAGACGAGCTGGTGTAGCCTCGCGCGCTCCCTCTTTGCGCGCCGGTAAGAGGGAGCGCTGGCGCAGCGCGCTATTTATCGCTGGTAAAACCGTTGCTGGTCGCCAGTTCGGCAAACCACAGCGCATTGCGTTTTATATGTCGCTCGCCGGTCTCCAGATCCAGTCGCCAGAAGCCGTAGCGCCGTTTGAAGGCATTGATCCACGACCAGTTGTCGATAAACGTCCACTGGTGTACGCCAAAGCAGTTCGCGCCGTCGGCAATGGCGCGGTGCAGTTGCACCAGATGCTCCTCCATCAACTGGATGCGAAAATTATCGTCTATCACCCCGTCCGCCCCGGGCTCTCCCTCTGATTCTCGATCCATCGCGATGCCGATTTCCGCGAGATACCACTTAATGTTGCCGTAGTTATCGCGAATATTGGCGGCAATGTCATAAATAGCCTGCGGCAGGATCTCGTTGTTATCACGATAGGGATTAAAGCGGCCCTGCGGGTTCACCGCGTTTTCGAAATAGTATTCCGGGGTGAAATAATCGAGATCATATTCGCCCTCACGCGCTTTTACCCGCCGCGGCACGTAATAGTTCACCCCAAGAAAATCGATATCCGCGCTGAGGATCAACGCCACGTCGTCTTTGCTGGTCGTCGGCAGGCAGTCGTGGGCGGCGAGGATCTCGCACAGCGCTTTGGGGAATTCATGTTTTACCAGCGGGTCAAGGAAGCTGCGGTTAAAAAACAGGTCGGCATACCCGGCGGCTTTTTTATCCGCGTCGCTGTCGGTGAGGGTATAGCTCGGGGTCAGGTTGAGCACCACGCCGATCTCGCCCGCCAGCGCCAGTTCACGATAAGCCGTTACCGCTTTGGCGTGCGCCAGCATAATGTTAAACGCCACCTGCGCCGCCAGCCGGCCATCTTTCTTACACGGATAGTGGAAGTCGTACAGGTAGCCCCCCTCAACCGGCACAATCGGCTCGTTGAAGGTTATCCAGTATTTAACCTTATGGCCAAACAGGCTAAAGGCGGTGCGGGCAAAGCGGGCAAACAGCTCGGCCACGTGCGCCGATTCAAAGCCGCCGTACTGTTTCTGCAGCACCTCCGGCATATCAAAATGGTAGAGATTGATCATCGGCTCAATGCCGTTGGCGATCATCTCATCAAGATAGGCATGATAAAAACGCACCGCGTCCGGGTCCGGCGCGCCGGTTTCCAAATCCGCGATCAGTCGTGACCACTGAATTGAGGTGCGAAACGAGTTGAAGCCGGTCTTTTTCATCAGCGCCACGTCCTGCGGATACTGATGATAAGTATCACACACGGTTTGCGGCCCTACCTGCTGATAAAATCGCTCCGGCTGTTCGGCAAACCAACTGTCCCAGATGGAACGATGGCGCTTATTGGTGACCCCTTCCGTTTGCGGGCCAGACGCCGCCGCCCCCCACAGAAACTCTTGCGGAAACTGATACTGCTGCATAACCTCTCCTTCGAAAAAAGGCTGCGCCCGTCTGGCGCAGCCTGAACGTACTACTCCGCGACCACTTCGATCGATTTAATGAACATATAGCCCCAGTCGCCGGCGAAGCGGCCGAAGTCAATCTGATTAGTCCCCGCGTTAAGCGTCACCGGTATCCGCAGCTGCTGGCCCTGCTCATCCGTCTGCGGGAAGGCCACGGCCTGCGGAGCGCCCCCGTTGACGACAAAGGAGTTCTGCTTGCCACCCCATTTGCCATTGAAGGTTACGTTGAGCTGGAACTGACCGCTCCACGGCGCCTGCACCTGCCAGCTGATCTTATCCCCCTCGTTGGCAAATGGGCCGAGGAAGCCGTCCTCGCCAACTGTCAGCGCGTCTTTATCACTCTTCATCACCGTCAGCCGACCCTCAGCCACGCCATAAACTTCGCCGTAATAACGACAAAAATCCGCTGGCGCTTTCCCCGTCGCTTCGCCCACCGTCACGGTCACGGTTTTGCTGCTTTTCAGCAGCCCATCGTCCGCCGTGAACGTCAGCGCATAGGTACCTGGCGTCGTAAACCAGGCCCGGGTTTGAGCCCGATCGGCATGGCAAAAATGCACCTGTCCCTCACCGGCGTGCTGCCAGCCCACCTTAACCTGTCGCGACGGCAGGCCATCGTCCTGCCAGCTGGCCGTAAGCTCGACGCCCTGGTCCTGCGTGGTGGTTAGGGCCGGTTCCAGCGTGACAACCGGCGGCTGATTCTCCTCGCTATGCTGCACGCTAATCACATTGGAAGGAGCCGAATGACCGCTCTCGTTTTTCGCCGTCACCCGGTAGTAATACGTATGCCCGAGCTGAAGCTGACGATAATCGTCGCGGAACAGAACCATGGTTTCCGGATTCCATTCGTTAACGCCATCGGAGATATCCCGGCCCACCACCGTCCACGGCCCGGTCGGCGAGGCGGCGCGTTCGACATCGTAGCTGCGTCCCACCGCGGCTCCCATCCAGTTGATCGCGAAGGGCGAGGTGGTCTCGCGCAGCAAAGGCGCGTCCGGCTTCGGCAGCGGCGCCATCGTCTGCTGCCCGGCCATCTGCGCCGCGGCCGTGCGCACCAGATCGACCACCGCCTGCTCCTGGTTCGTTTCGCCTTCTTTGGCAAACCCCGGCAGGTGGTAGCTGTAGTGCCCGGTCGACTCCTTATGCCAGTAGAAGCCGCCGTCGTGACGATGGCCGCGGAAGCCCCAGATAAGCCCGCCGGCGGCTTGCGCCCCGTTGACGTCGCTGTGAACGATCGACTGCATAATGGCGTTCAGTTGATCCGCCGGCAGCAGGCCAAACTCGCCGACGAGATAGACTTTTTGCCCGCCGACGGCGCGCAGATCCTGCGTCACCTGCCCGGGATGGTTATTATCGGCATTGGTGTAATAGTGATTGCTGACGATATCTACATTGGGGTCGGTCAGCGCAAAGGAATTGATTTTCTTATAGGTGCCATCCACCACCAGCTGATGAGGGGCCCATTTTTTAATCCACGCCGCGGTCTGATGCAGGAAATCGGCGTTGGTATCCTCCAGCTCGTTACCGGTTTCCCAGGCCATGATCGCCTTTTCATCATAATAGGCGCGGCCGGTGACAGTATTTGTCCGGGTGATAACCTGGCGGATCACATCCAGATAGGCTTTGAAGGTCTTGCTATCGGTCCGATAAAAGTCTTCCGCTTTTTCGTGGTAGAACGCCGCCAGCTGCTCACGCCCGCCCCACCACCACCAGTGGTCAATAAACGGCAGGATCAGTCGCAATCCCTGTTTATCCGCTTCGGCAATCATGTTGTCATACACCCGCATGGCTTTCTCATTCAGCCGCGGCATGCCGTCCGCCGTTTCCGGCGCCAGAATATGGGTCTCGCGCCCGCAGGCTTTATCAAATTCCTGCTGCACCGACAGCACGTAAACGCGCTGGGCTTTCGCCCCGGTTTGCACCATCGCCTGGATCCAGTTTTGCTGCTCCTGCGCCGTTGGCCATTTAAAGTATTGTCCCCAGCCGCGCGGGTCTGCTCTGCAGGGGCCGCGGGCGTCGTCTTCAATGCGGTGCAGCTCCGGCGCGTGGATCCCGGCGAAACGAAACACCTTGTCGCCGTCCTTGAGGGTGGCGCCGTCGCGAGTGATAAAGTGCGTAAAGTGCGAGCGCTCGGCGGCCAGCGCCCCGCCGGCCCCCAGCGCGGACAGCAGCCCCATCAGCAGCAGGTTTTTCATCGGCTTCATCGTTGTCTCTCCTTAGAACCAGACCTCGGCCTGTACGCCGAAGTTAACGGTGTCGGTAGAGCCACTGCGGGAATACCCGCCGGCGGTGATGGTATTGGTATCCCAGTTGTAGTTGCCGTCCAGCGCATCGGAGACACCTTTATCCCACTTCGCGTAGGTGACGAAGAAGCGCAGCTGCGGGCGTGCCCAGAAACCGGAGTCAAAGGTCAGGGTTGGCGCAACGGTGACTTTGGTCAGGCCGCCTTTGCCTTTGCCGTTTACCCCTTTGTAGTTTTTGTCATCCAGGTATTCGTAGCCCAGCTCGTACTGCATGGCAAAGTTGCGGGTGATCTGATGATAAGGGCGGATACCGGCGACCCACATCGAGCGTCCCCAGCCATGGTCATCTTCCGTCCACCAGCGGTAGTTTTTATCTTTCTGCCAGAAAGCGAAGGTCGAGATCTCCAGGTCGCCCATCGAGGCCACGCTATCCAGCACCACTCGCCAGGACTGAGTGTTTTCCAGATTGGCCCAGCCCCAGCCGTTTTTACCCAGCGAGTCACCCGCCGCCAGCCCTTTCCCGTACTGCAATGCGAGGCGGGAGTAGCCTCCGGTCAGGCCATAGAAACCGTCAAAGTTATAAATACCGGTCACGCCATAGCCCTTCTCGGCGGAAGTCGGGTGGTTTTCGTTACGGTTCATATGGTGGCCGATCAGCTCCAGATCGAAGCCTGTCCCCGCGATCTTTTTCAGCCACAGGTTGAGGGAATAGTCATCCGGGTAGCCCTTATCTCCCTTATCCACCGGGTAGGCTTTGGTTTCATCGGTGGGTGAAAAGGCGTACACCCCGGCGTCGAAGCGGGCGAAGCCGAGATCCATGTTGTCGAAGCCGCCGCCGGTGCCGTTGTACTGAATGTACTCCCAGTCGAACTGATGGCTGGAGGTGTTGGAGCTGCTGTAGCGCTTACCGGCCCAGAAGGTCATCTCCGGCGCAAAATCCAGATTGCTCAGCTCGGCGAACCCTTCGCGAAACTGTACGTCATGGCCATCGTCATCCTGACAGTTCCAGTCGGAGGTGCATTTCGACTGGTGAGTGAGGTTGGCCTGCACTTTCGCCACCACGCCGCTGTCCGCCGTCAGCGTCACGGTGGGGATCAGTTCGATCTTGGTGTCTTCTTCGTTGCCCAGTCGCCACTTGCCGTCCGGCATCAGGCCGACGGAGTCCGCGCGGTTGCCATCGGAGTTCGCCAGGATCCCGGAGCGGATATAGCCATGCAGCGCAAAATCATACTTCGGATCGGCGCAGGCCAGGCTGCTGGCCCCTGCCAGCGAGAGGAGAGCCAGAGGTATTGAATGTTTCAGCTTTATCATTATTTTTTTCCCACGTTATGTTTGTTAACACGAACCGATAACGGAGGGGAAATTTACGGATCAAAAATGGAAATGTACATCCGATAATGGAAAGCGCTTTCCATAATTGCCTATCTGGTTCACAAAATTCGCTCTGCGACGAATATATTCGTGAGACTGATCACATAAAATAACAAGAATGCCGCCGGGAGCCGGCAGCAGAGCGGAAGGAGGAGCAGGTGAATGAGTGCCGTCGGGGGATAAGCCCCCGACGGTGAGGGGGTCAGCGCTCGGTTTCCGCGAGCTGGCGTTCGTACACTTTAAAGAAGGGGCGATAGAGCATCCAGGCGTTAAACATCGCGAACAGGCTCATGCACAAATTTTTCCAGCTGCCGTTCGCCGACCATGCTGCCCCCAGCGGGGAAGGCATCGACCATGGCAGCATCGCCACCGCGCGGTCGAGGATACCCAGCTGAGTTAAATACCATGCGATACAGGCATTTATCAGCGGAACAAAGAGAAACGGCAGTAAAAAAACCGGGTTCATGATTACCGGAAAACCAAACAGTATTGGCTCGTTGATATTAAACAGCGACGGCAGCAGGCCAATTTTTGCCACGCTTTTCAGCTGCCGCGAGCGGCTGCGCATCGCCATCAGCACCAGCGGCAAAGTGGAGCCAATACCGCCGATCAGCAGGTAAAAATCCCAGAACCCCTGCAGATAAATATGCGGCAGCGTTGGCGAACCCGCCGCCAGCGCCTGCTGATTTTCAAACAGATAGGTCATCCAGAAGGGGTTCATGATCCCGGTGACGATCAGCGCGCCGTGGATACCGATAAACCAGAGTAAGTTACAGATAAATAAAGAGATCAGTACCGCCATCAGCGTGTCGGACGCCAGCACCAGCGGCCGCACCGCTTCGCTGATCAACTCCGGTACGATGCGTCCGGTGGTCTGCAGCAGTATGGCATTCATCACGCTTATCGACAGCATCACCACCAGCAGCGGGATCAGCAGTTGAAAGCCATTGCGGGTCATCAGCGGCACTTCATCAGGCAAGCGAATACACCAGCCTTTTTTGTAGAAAAAGCGAATTATCTCAATGGAATAGGTGCTGGATATCAGGGCGGTAAATATCCCCATACCGCCGAGATAAACATTGCTCACCGCAGTCTCGCGAAAGCCGATAAACAGCAGAAAAGCCAGACACCCGGTTAAACCGCAGAGCCGTTCCGGCAGACGGTACTGCTTGGCGAGACTGGCGCTGGCGCCGAAGGCGACAATCAGCGCCACCAGGCCAATGGTTAGCTGAAAGGTCGGCAGCAGGATAGGCCGCAGCAGCAAATAGACCTGGCCGAAACGCGAGGCGCCGTCGATGGAAACGGGCGGAAACAAAATGGGCACCAACAGGCTGCCAACAATCACAAAGGGCATCGCCAGCGCAAAGCTATCGCGCATCGCCGTAATGTGGTTATTGCGCGTCAGAACATTCGCCAGCGGCGCCAGCCGCTGCTCGATGATATCCACGGCCACATTCATTAACTGAATGTTCATACTCCTACCTTTGCGAATGGTTGTCTCGCCGGGATGATCGCCCACAACACCGCAAAGTGAAAGCCTGCCATAGGTGATCATGGTCACAATTAATAAATCCACAAACGGAAAGCGCTTTCCGTAATGCATCCATTTTGAC
Organism: Klebsiella sp. GB_Kp056; assembly: GCF_040064755.1. Taxonomy (NCBI): domain Bacteria; kingdom Pseudomonadati; phylum Pseudomonadota; class Gammaproteobacteria; order Enterobacterales; family Enterobacteriaceae; genus Klebsiella; species Klebsiella sp. GB_Kp056. The sequence goes on from NZ_JBEAJA010000059.1 coordinate 41,765, forward strand.
TATAGTCCGCTCATCCAACCTCATCAGGAGCGGTACTTATGAAAAAAATTATGTTGTGTTGTTCGGCAGGCATGTCCACCAGCCTGCTGATGAAAAAAATGATTGCCGAAGCCGAACAGCGGGGCCTGCCGGTAGAGATCAATGCCTATGGCGTAGCGGAATTCGCCGAACAGGTTGGCCATTATCAGGTGGTGCTGCTGGGGCCGCAGGTGAAATACATGCAGCAGGATCTGCAAAAACAGGCGGATAAATACGGTATCCGCGTCGAACCCATCAATATGATGGACTACGGCATGCAAAAAGGCGCCGCGGTCCTCGATTTCGCCCTTTCCCTCATTGAAAACAAGAACTAAGGAAAGAACATGAGCTCTCTGTACGCTAAACTGATCGATGTGATCGAACGGCAGATCACGCCTATGGCGGGGGCGATCGGCCAGCAAAAATACGTCACCTCGATCCGCGACGGTTTTATTACCGCCCTGCCCTTTATGATCGTAGGCTCGTTTTTGCTGGTATTTATCTTTCCGCCGTTTTCTCCGGATACGACGTGGGGCTTTGCCCGCGCCTGGCTGCAATTTTCGCTCGATCATCGCGATGCGCTGATGCTGCCGTTCAACTTCAGCATGGGGGTGATGACCCTGTTCATTGCCGTCGGGATCGCCGCCAGCCTCGCCAAGCACCATCACCTGGACTCGCTGACCGCCGGGATGCTGTCGCTGATGTCGTTTCTGCTGGTAGCCGCGCCGCTGAAAGATGGCCAGATCTCTACAGCCTACTTCTCCGGTCAGGGGATCTTCACCGCCATTCTGGTGGCCATCTATTCCACCGAGCTGTACGCCTTCCTCAAGCGGCATAACATCACCATTCGCCTGCCGCCGGAAGTGCCTGCCGGGGTGGCGCGCTCGTTCGAGATCCTGATCCCGGTGCTGGCGATCATTCTGACGCTGCATCCGCTGAACCTGTTTATCGAGGCTCAGCTGGGGATGATCATTCCGGAAGCGATCATGTCGCTGGTCAAACCGCTGGTCGCGGCTTCCGATACGCTGCCGGCCATTCTGTTGTCAGTGCTGGTCTGTCAGGTGCTGTGGTTCGCCGGGATCCACGGCGCGCTGATCGTCACCGGGATCATGAACCCGTTCTGGATGGCCAACCTGTCGGTCAATCAGGCGGCCATGGCGGCAGGTACCGCTATCCCGCACATCTATGTCCAGGGCTTCTGGGATCACTATCTGCTGATCGGCGGCGTCGGCTCCACCCTGCCGCTGGCGCTGATGCTGCTGCGCAGCAAGGCCGTGCATCTGCGGACGATTGGCCGGATGGGGGTCGTGCCGGGGGTATTCAATATTAACGAACCGATCCTCTTCGGCGCGCCGATCATCATGAACCCACTGTTTTTCCTGCCGTTCGTGCTAGTGCCGATGGTCAACGCGACCCTGGCGTACTTTGCGCTGAAGCTGGATCTCGTCAGCCGCGTAGTATCGATGACGCCGTGGACAACGCCGGCGCCCATCGGCGCCTCGTGGGCGGCGAACTGGAGCTTTAGCCCGGTGATCCTGTGCCTCATTTGTATGGCCACCGCCATGGTGATGTACCTGCCATTTCTCAAAGCTTACGAAAAACAGCTGCTGGCCCAGGAGCGTGAAAACGCCGTCGGCCAGGCTGACAACGCGGCGCAAACCGCTTAACGCTAACGATTCAGAGGATAATCATGGAATTAGAAGAACAGGTGATGGGGATCATCATCAACGCCGGCCAGTCACGTAGTCTGTGCTACGAAGCGCTGCACGCCGCTAAAGCGGGTGATTTCGCCACCGCCGACGCCAAAATGCAGGAAGCGGCGCACTATTCCCGCGAAGCTCACCTTGTACAGACCCAGCTTATCGAAGCTGACGAAGGCGAGGGAAAAACCAAAATGACGCTGGTAATGGTCCATGCTCAGGATCACCTGATGACCTCCATTCTGGCGAAAGAGCTGATTGCCGAACTGATTGCGATTTACCGCGCGCAACCACTTCACGCCTAGCGCGTTCCCCGGCCAGGCGCGCTGGCCGGGTCTGATTCCCCGAGGTCACTATGTTACATCTTGGAATAGATATTGGCGGCACCAAAATGGAAGCCGTACTGCTGGACCCGGCAGGCGAATGCGTCCAGCGCCTGCGCCGGCCGACCCACAAAGAGAGCTATGACGCCTTTATGCGTCAGCTGCTGACCCTGATTGCCGATATTCGCGCGGTCAGCCCGCAGCCATTCACCCTGGGGATCGGCCTACCCGGGGCTATCGATCCGCAAAGCGGGCGCATTAAAAACTGCAACTGCCTGGTGCTCAACGGTCACGATCTGCGCCGGGATATCATGCAGCAGCTTGGCCAGCCGGTGTGGATGGCAAACGATGCCGACTGCTTCACCCTTTCGGAGGCGGTAGATGGCGCCGGCGCCGGGGCCTCCACCGTCTTCGGGGTAATTATCGGTACCGGCTGCGGCGGGGGGATCGCCGTTCATCAACAACTGCTCAGCGGCCCCAACGCTATCGCCGGGGAGTGGGGGCATAATCCGCTGCCGGGCTATACTCCTGAGCGCGATGGTCCGCCGCAGCCCTGCTACTGCGGCAAAACGAACTGCATCGAAAGCTTTCTCTCCGGCACCGGCTTCGCCCGCCGCTATGGGGAACAAGCCCGTGCGGAAGCCATTGTCGCCGCGGCGCAAAACGGCGATCCGCGCGCGCTGGCCCACTGGCGACACTTTATCGATGCCTTTGCCCGTAGCCTGGCGTCGGTGATCAATATTCTCGACCCGCAGGTGATTGTGCTGGGCGGCGGTCTGTCCAACGTCAGCCAGATCTATCGCGATCTGCCTGCCGCCATCGTGCCGTGGATCTTCTCCGACAGCTGCCGCACGCAGATCAAACCGGCCCGCTTCGGCGACGCCAGCGGCGTGCGCGGCGCGGCCTGGCTGCCCCGTCTGCCCGGCGCCGCGGACGGGCAGCGGTAGACACTTTTTTCAGCAGGTATGTTAAGCTAGGCGAAAATGTTCAGACAGAAAAAGCCATGCCAACGATTGATGATGTTTCAAGATTAGCGAATGTCTCAAGAGCGACGGTTTCCCGCGTGCTGACCGGCACCCGGGGCGTGCGCGAAGAGAGCCGGGAAGCTGTGCTGCGGGCCGTTGAAGAACTCAACTATCGCCCGAGCTTTGCCGCGCAAAACCTCGCCAGTCAGACATCCAGCCACGTTGGTCTGGTGATTTCCGCGCAGGACGAGAGCAACGGCGCGCGTCTGCTGCCGCTCCTCTCGCAGGCGCTGAAAGGGCTGAATAAAAGCCTGCTGGTCCAGTATGTCAGCGATCCGGTAGAGCAGGCGGCGGCGATCGACGATCTGCAGCGCCAGTGCGTGGCGGTGGTGGTGCTGGGCGCCGTTGCTGCCGACGCGCCGCGCAACGTTATCGCCTTTGACCGTTTCGGCGTCGCCGGGAGCAACAGCCAGGGCTATGACTTCGCCTTCGCCACTGAAAGCGCCTGCCGCTATGTGATTGGCAAGGGACACCGCAACATCGCCCTGCTGGTGGACAGCGATAGCGACGATGCCAGCCGCCAGATGATGGAAGGCTACCGCAACGTTCTGCAGAACTACTCCATTCCTTTTAACCGCCAGCTGGTGCTGACGGCCAACGATGATGTCGAACAGGCGCTGCTGACCTTAATTAACAGCTTCAGTAAATACTCAGTCATTATCGTTAAACGTGACCGCTACGCGGCTGAGGCAATGCGCCTGCTGCGCGAATTCACCATCGCCGTCCCGCAGGAGGTCTCCCTGCTGAGCCTTGAGGATTCCCCGCTCGCCTCGCTGCTCTACCCACCGCTGACCTGCATCTCCTGGCCACTGGAGGCGCTGCTGGATAACTGTATTCAGCGTATCCGCAGCCTGATTGACGACCGGCCAACCTTCACCGCCGAGGGCCGCTCGCTGGCTGGCCGCCTGATCCCGCGCCAGTCGGTCGCCGATATCTCTTGATCTTCGCCCGGTTCGCGCCGGGCCAGCCTTATCTCTCCACTTTCTTATCGCTTTCGTTTCCCGGCTCATTATTACCCATGCATGCAAATAAGAATTATTTTCATTTGTAAATAGCTTGTGCTATATAACATAGCAATGGCTATAAACGCTGGGAAATTAACCACATCATTGCGAGGGATCCTATGCTGCACCTGACACCGCTGAAATCATTGCTGCTGGCCAGCGCGCTGGCCCTGCTGGCCGCGGCGCCGGCCTCGGCGCAGGAGAAATTCAGGGTTATCACCACCTTCACGGTTATCGCCGATATGGCGCAGAACGTGGCCGGCGATGCCGCCGTCGTCAGCTCCATCACCAAACCGGGCGCGGAGATCCACGACTACCAGCCTACCCCCGGCGATATCAAACGCGCGCAGGGGGCGCAGCTGATCCTCAGCAACGGTCTCAATCTCGAACGGTGGTTTGCCCGCTTTTATCAGCACCTGCAGGGCGTCCCGGAGGTGGTGGTCAGCGAGGGGATCCAGCCGATGGGCATCAGCGCAGGCCCCTATAGCGGAAAGCCCAATCCCCATGCCTGGATGTCGGCAGATAACGCCCTGATCTATGTCGATAATATTCGCGATGCGCTGCTGAAATACGATCCGCCTCACGCCGACACCTATCGCCGCAACGCCGAGACCTATAAAGAGAAGATCCGCCAGACGATGGCGCCGCTGCAGGCCAGACTGGCGCAGCTGCCGGCGGATAAGCGCTGGCTGGTCACCAGCGAGGGAGCCTTCTCCTATCTGGCCCGCGACTATGGCCTGCGCGAACTGTATCTGTGGCCGATTAACGCCGACCAGCAGGGCACTCCGCAACAGGTGCGCAAGGTTATCGACACCATGAAGAAAGAACAGATCCCGACCATCTTCAGCGAAAGCACCATCTCCGATAAACCGGCGCGTCAGGTGGCGCGCGAAGCCGGCGCCCACTACGGCGGCGTGCTGTATGTCGATTCGCTGAGCGCCGCCGACGGCCCGGTGCCGACCTGGCTCGACCTGCTGCGCGTCACCACCGAAACCATCGTCAACGGTATCCAGGACGGGATGAGGAAACAGCCATGAATACTGCGCAAGCGGGTCTGTATGTCGACCAGCTCACCGTCACCTGGCGCAACGGCCACACCGCCCTGCGCGACGCCTCGTTCAGCGTACCGCGCGGCGCCATTGCCGCGCTGGTGGGGGTTAACGGCTCGGGTAAATCCACACTGTTTAAAGCGCTGATGGGCTTTGTGCGCGTCGGTCACAGCGAGATCGCCATCCTCGGCCAGCCGGTCAACCGCGCGCTGCGCCAGAACCTGGTCGCCTATGTCCCGCAGTCGGAAGAGGTGGACTGGTCCTTCCCGGTGCTGGTGGAGGATGTGGTGATGATGGGCCGCTACGGCCATATGGGCTGGCTGCGGCGGGCAAAGCCGCGCGATCGCGAGATTGTCGATGCCGCGCTGGCCCGCGTGGGCATGAGCGAGTACCGCCATCGGCAAATTGGCGAGCTCTCCGGCGGGCAGAAAAAGCGCGTCTTCCTTGCCCGCGCCATCGCTCAACAGGGCCAGGTGATCCTGCTGGATGAGCCTTTTACCGGCGTCGATGTGCAGACCGAAGCGCGGATCATCAGCCTGCTGCGCGAGCTCCGCGATGAGGGCTGTACCATGCTGGTCTCCACCCATAATCTCGGGTCCGTAAGTGAATTTTGCGATTACACGGTGATGGTAAAAGGCACCGTGCTGGCCAGCGGCCCGACAGAAACCACTTTCACCGCCGAGAATCTGGAGCGGGCTTTCAGCGGCGTACTGCGCCACGTCGCGCTCACCGGTGCGGAAGCGCAGATTATCACCGATGACGAGCGGCCGTTTATCAGCCGGCGCGCGGCGGGAGGCCCACGATGAGCTGGCTGCTGGAGCCGTTTGGCTATCACTATATGCTCAATGCGATGTGGGTGGCGGCGCTGGTGGGCGGCGTCTGCGCCTTTCTCTCCTGCTACCTGATGCTGAAGGGCTGGTCGCTGATTGGCGACGCCCTTTCCCACTCGATTGTGCCCGGCGTCGCCGGGGCCTATATGCTCGGCCTGCCGTTTGCCCTCGGCGCGTTTCTCTCCGGCGGCCTGGCGGCGGGCAGTATGCTGTTTTTGCAGCAGCGGTCGCGGCTGAAAGAGGATGCAATTATCGGCCTGATCTTCTCCTCCTTCTTCGGGATCGGGCTGTTTATGGTGTCGCTGAACCCGACGTCGGTGAATATCCAGACCATTATCCTCGGCAATATTCTGGCCATCGCCCCGGAGGATATTATCCAGCTGGCGGCGATCGGCTTTATCTCGATGGCGATCCTGCTGTTGAAGTGGAAAGATCTGATGGTGACCTTCTTCGATGAGCACCACGCCCGCTCGATTGGTCTGAACACCCGCGGCCTGAAGCTGCTGTTCTTTACCCTGCTGGCGGCCTGCACCGTAGCGGCGCTGCAGACCGTCGGCGCCTTTCTGGTTATCTGCCTGGTGGTCACCCCCGGCGCCACCGCCTGGCTGTTAACCGACCGCTTCCCGCGCCTGCTGGCCATCGCCGTCGCCATCGGCAGCCTGACCAGCTTCTTCGGCGCCTGGCTCAGTTACTACCTCGACGGCGCCACCGGCGGCATTATCGTGGTGGCGCAAACGCTGCTGTTCCTCATCACCTTTATCTTCGCGCCGAAGCATGGCCTGCTGGCCAACCGCCGCCGCGCCGGGGAGGCAGCATGCTGAATCTGATCCTGGCCCCGTTCCAGTTTCCTTTTATGGTCAACGCGATAACAGTATCGATGGTCGTTGCCGTGCCCTGCGCGCTGCTGTCGGTCTTTCTGGTACTCAAAGGCTGGGCGCTGATGGGCGACGCCATGAGCCACGCGGTCTTTCCCGGCGTGGTGCTGGCCTACATTATCGGCATCCCCTTCGCCATCGGCGCGTTTATCGCCGGGCTGCTCTGCGCCGTGACGACCGGTTTTCTCGACGACAACAGCCGCCTCAAACGCGATACCATCATGGGAATTGTCTTCTCCGGCATGTTTGGCGCCGGGCTGGTGTTGTACGTAGCGATCCAGTCCGACGTCCATCTCGACCATATTCTGTTCGGCGATATGCTCGGGATCTCCCTCAGCGATATTGGACAAACGGCGGCTATCGCGCTGGTGATCGCGCTGATTATCGGGCTGAAATGGCGAGATTTTTTGCTGCACGCCTTCGATCCGACGCAGGCCAAAGCCAGCGGCCTGCGCGGCGGACTGCTGCACTACGGCATGCTGTGCATGATCGCCCTGACCATCGTCGCGACGCTGCAGTCGGTAGGGATTATTCTGTCGATTTCGCTGCTGATTGCCCCCGGGGCGATCGCGCTCCTGCTGGTACGGCGCTTTATCCACGCCCTGCTGCTGGCGGTGGCGGTAGCGGTCTGCTGCTCGGCGGGAGGGGTGTGGCTGGCGTTTTATCTCGATAGCGCGCCGGCGCCGACTATCGTGGTGCTGTTCAGCGCGCTGTTTGTGGTCGCCTTTGTGACAAGCACGATCCGGGATAGTCAGAAACAGAAGGCTTCATCACCCATCCCCGGTGGCGGCTAACGCCTTACCGGGGCTGCGCTTGTCCCCCGGCTGCGCGCAGCCCAGGCCGGGGAAAGGCCGCTATTTTTTCGGTCGATATTTATCCGGCAGCGGCGGCACCGGCCGCCTGTCATCCAGCAGATGGCGAAGGGTCAGGATCGGGTGGCGCCAGAGCATTCGTGGCCCGGCCCAGCGCATAATCTGCTTCATCTCTTCGCGCTTCGCCGGCTGATAGCAGTGTACCGGACACTGCTTGCAGGCCGGTTTATTGTCGCCAAACACGCACTTATCAAGCCGCTTGTCGGCGTAGGCGTTCAGCGCCTGATAGTGCTCGCCGTCGTCGCGGGCATCCGGACAGCGGCGCTGATAAAGCCCAATCATCCGACCGATCGTCTGCTTTTCACGTTCGATGCGTTTGCCCACCGTCAACTACCCTCCCCACAAAAAGATGCATCAATAATACACCTTTTATGCCGGTCACGCAGCCGCTTTCCTAACGATTAGGTCGGGTTAGCGGGTTTATCAACATGCCCCAATGCTTTTTCCGGGAAGCAGACATCGCGCACCCGGCGTTTCAGCTCTGCCGCATCCGGAAAGCCGCCATCCTGCTTGCGCTCCCAGATCTGCTGGCCGTCGATATCGATAGTAAAGATCCCGCCGGTGCCCGGCACCAGCGTCACCGAGGCGATATCGGTGCTGAAGGTGTGTAACAGCTCCTGCGCCATCCAGCTGGCGCGCAGCATCCAGTTGCACTGGGAACAATAGGTGATGGTGATAGCCGCTTTTGAATTCATCGTCATCTCGCTCAGGCTGAAAGGGCACAGTGTAAACAAAGTGCAGTTTAAATGAGGAATACATGAATATTTTGTTGCAAACGATAATACCTATCATTACCATTCGCAATCAACAAATGGAGTGAGACCCTATCCGCAACGGAAAAGACGGAGCAACCTGCAACTCTGGAAGTAACGCGTGAGCCGATACTAATAACGATCAAGGCGTGGCGACTATGTACAAATCGACTCCGTCAGCAGCAGGGTGTAATAAACGCCTGCTGGTGACCTCTTTGCTTGCAGCAATTTATCAAACTTCTGCCATCGCAGCAGGCACTTCCGCCATCGGCGGCGAGGCGGTGGATGACACCTCGGAACAAATGACCGTCACCGCTCCCGCGCCGGCGCAAAAAGCCGGTAACGAGCACAGCATCAGCGCCCGGGAGCTGGAGGACAAAGGCGCTAACGACTTCGGCTCGATCATGCGCTATGAACCGCTCATCAGCGCCACCGGGGCCAGCGGCGGCTCCGGCAACGGCAAAAGCGGCTTCGACCGCGGGGGCTACACCGGCTACAACATTCGCGGCATGGAGAGCAACCGCGTCGGTATCGACGTGGACGGTATCGCCCAGCCCAACGCCACCGGCCGCGGCTACGTCGGCCGCTCGGGGCTCAATACCTTCGGCATCGGCCGCGATTATATCGACCCGTATATGTACGGCAGCGTGGATATCCAGTCCGGCGCCACCTCGACGGAAACAGCCAACAGCGCCATCGGAGGGAATGTCTCCTTCCGCCCGAAATCGGCGGATGATTACCTGCGCCCGGGCAAAACCAGCGCCTTCGGCTATCGCAGCGGCTACGACTCCGCGGATCGCAGCTGGCACAACGGGGTGACCGTCGCCGGCGGCGATGAGTTCCTGCGCGGCATTTTGGTCTACAGCCGCCGCGACGGCCAGGAAACCGAAAATAACAGCGACACCGTCGACGCCTACCCGGCGAACTGGCACTCCGATGCCTTTCTGGCCTCCGGGATCTGGCAGCCCAACGACGAGCACAAGCTAACCAGCACCTTCGACTATTACCACAAAACCAACCACACCCACTACGATACCTGGGACTCCAGCGGCAACAGCACCATCGGCACCGCCAACCAGACCAGCCAGACCCGACGCTGGGGCCTGAGCCTGAAGGATGACTGGACGCCGATGAATGACTACCTCGACAGCGTCTCCAGTAAAATCTATTACCAGCATACCGAAGCCCATGACTGGACGTATATGCCGGATAGCGTCACCCGCAGGATGCAGACGGTGAACTCCAACTACGACACCGACACCTGGGGCCTGCAGACCGCGCTGGCGAAAACCCTGGGCCGCCACGATCTGAGCGCCGGCTTTAACGCCAGCACCAGCAAAACCCAGCGGCCGTTCAGCCAGTCGCCGATCCCCAGCGTTTACAGCGAGATCATGCAGCCGGAGGCGGACAGCCGCAGCTACACTCTCGGCGGCTTTGTCCAGGATAAGATCAACTTCGACCTTGATAGCCACAACTTCGCCATCATTCCCGGCGTGCGCGTGGTGCATCAATCGACGAAGCCGGAAAATCTGTCCGACCTTGCCGCCAACAGCAGCGCGCTGACCGAATCGTCGGTGGCGAATCTGTACGGTAAAAACAGCGATACCCAGGTTCTGCCGTCGTTGACCTTCCAGTACGACCTCACCCCGCGCCTGATGACCTACCTGCAGTACCAGCGCGGCGCGCAGTTCCCCAACGCCAGCCAGCTGTATGGTTCCTGGAACCTTGGGTCCAGCTACGCCGGCAGCCAGCAGTATGCCCTGATCGGCAATACCGATCTGAAGACGGAAACCAGCGATAATCTCGAGTGGGGGCTGAAGGGGGAAGTTACCGAAGGCATCACCCTGCGCACAGCGCTGTTCTACAACAGCTATAAGAACTTTATCGCCTATACCCGCTATACCCGGGCGAATAATCCGGGCCAGTTCACTAACGTGCCGTCGAACATCTACACCATTTATCAGGCGGAAAACCGCGATAAAGCCTATATCTACGGCGGTGAGATCAGCACCAAATTTAACTTTGGCACCTGGTATGAGCAGGTGGACGGCCTGAGCGCCACCCTCGCCCTCGGCTATAGCGAAGGGAAATCGAAATCCAGCTACAGCGGCGATAAATACGTCGACCTCGACAGCGTAGCGCCGATGAAAGCTATCGTCGGCGTGGCGTGGGACGATCCGGCGAAACGCTACGGCACCGCCCTGACGGCGACCTTCGTCAAGGGGAAACAGGCGACCGCCACCAACCGCGAAAGCTACAGCAATAGCGGGTCCGCCATCACCGATGCCAGCAGCGACTATATGCGCGTGCCGGGCTACGGCATGCTGGACTGGACCGCGTACTGGCAGGTAGCGAAAAACGTGCGCCTCAATGGCGGGGTCTACAACCTCACCGATCGTAAATACTGGGATTACCTGAGCAGCCGCAATATCGAGACCGGCACCAGCCAGGACGCCAATGATAAAGCGCTGGCGGTCATGCCGGGCCGCACCTGGCAGCTTGGGGTCAACGTCGACTTCTGATTGCCCGAATAACAACTCACCTGCCCCGGCCCGCCGGCCGGGGATATTGAACATTGAGAAGGATATGATTATGCCCAATGCCCACCCCGATCTGTGGCAGCGCTACCAGGCCACCAAAGCGTCCAGCACCGCGAAATATGCCCGCGATATCGCCGCGGAAATGGGGATCAGCGAAGCCGAGCTGACCGCCGCCCGCCTCGGTCACGATGCCGTGCGCCTGATCGATGACGCCCGGGCGCTGATTGCCGCCCTGGAGCGCGTCGGTGAAACCAAATGCATCTGTCGCAACGAGTATGCCGTCCATGAGCAGGTCGGCCAGTTCACGCACCAGCACCTCAGCGGCCACGCCGGGCTGGTGGTCAACCCGCGCGCGCTCGATCTGCGTCTGTTCCTCAGCCAGTGGGCCAGCGCCTTCCATTTGAACGATAACGGTCGCCAGAGCATTCAGTTTTTCGACCACCACGGCGACGCCCTGCTGAAAGTCTATGCGACCACGCAGACCGACATGGCGGCCTGGGACACCCTGATCGCGGAACATCGGGTGGCGGCCCCGGCGCCGCTGGCCCTGCGCCCGCTGGAGCCGGTGAAATATGCCGAGAGCGCCGACGGCGCCGCCCTGGAGAACGACTGGCGCGCGATGACCGACGTACACCAGTTCTTCGGTCTGCTGCGTAAATATCAGCTTTCCCGCCAGCAGGCCTTCCGCCTGGTGAGCGACGACCTCGCCTGCCGCGTTGATCGCCATGCGCTGCCAGCGTTACTGGAGACGGTGCGCCAGGAGGGCAATGAAATCATGATCTTCGTCGGCAATCGCGGCTGCGTGCAGATCTTCACCGGCGCCCTGGAAAAGCTGGCTCCCATGCGCGGCTGGCTGAATATCTTCAATACCACCTTTACCCTGCATCTGCGTGAAGAGAGCCTCGATGAAGTGTGGGTGACCCGTAAGCCGACCTCAGACGGACACGTCACCAGCGTCGAGCTGTTCGCCAAAGACGGCACCCAGATCGCCCAGCTCTATGGCCAGCGCAGCGAGGGCCACCCCGAGCAGGCGCAATGGCGCCAGCAGATGGATCGTCTGACCCGCGAAGGACTGCCCGCATGATGCGCTGGTTACTGCTTCTCATCACCTTCCCGTTGCTGAGCCACGCCGCCGTGGAGCGGCTCGTCACCCTCGGCGGCGATGTCACTGAGATCGTCTATGCCCTTGGCGCGCAACAGAGCCTGGTCGCCCGGGACAGCACCAGCAGCTGGCCCCCGGCGGCGCAAAAGCTGCCGGATGTCGGCTACCTGCGGCAGCTGAACGCCGAGGGGATCCTCGCATTACGTCCGCAGCTGGTGCTAGCGAGCGCCCAGGCGCAGCCCTCGCTGGTTTTACACAAGGTGCTGGCGAGCGGGGTGAAGGTGGTAAACGTGCCGGGCGGCGAAAGCCTGGCCGCGATCGATAACAAAGTGGCCGTCATTGCCGAAGCGTTAGGCAAAACCCCGGCAGGCGACGCGCTGCGCCAGCAGCTTCAGCAACAGATCGCCGCCATTCCAACGCAGCCGATTGCCAGGCGGGTGCTGTTTATTCTCAGCCACGGCGGAATGAATACCCTGGTGGCCGGGCAACGCACCGCGGCCGATGGCGCCATTCGCGCCGCCGGTCTGCAGAACGCGATGCAGGGCTTCGATCACTATCGGGCGATGTCGCAGGAGGGGGTGGCCGCCAGCCAGGCGGATCTGGTGGTGATCTCCGCGGATGGTCTCAAAGGGATGGGCGGCGAAGCCGGGCTGTGGAGACTGCCCGGCCTGGCGCAGACCCCGGCGGGGCGTCATAAGCAGCTGCTGACGATCGACGATATGGCCCTGCTCGGTTTTGGGCCGCGCACCCCGCAGGCGATTATCGCGCTGCGTGAAAAAGCGGAGCATCTGCCCTGATGCGCCCTGCCCTCGCCCGCCGTTTGCTGGTGATGACGCTGCTGCTGGTCCTGCTGACGCTGTTCGCCACCACCCTTGGCGCGATGCGTTTGCCGCTGGCCAGCCTGCTGCCCGCCGGGGATGAGATGCTGCGCCACATCTGGCTGACCATCCGTCTGCCGCGGGTGCTGCTGGCCCTGCTGGTAGGCGCGGCGCTGGCCCTCTCCGGCTGCGTGATGCAGGGGTTGTTTCGCAACCCGCTTGCCGACCCGGGCCTGCTGGGCATCAGCAGCGGCGCCGCGCTGGCGGTGGCCTGCTGGCTGGTGCTCCCGCTCTCCGCAACGGGGCTGATCGCCCTGTATATGCCGATGCTGGCGGCGTTTATCGGCAGCCTGGCGGTGATGGTGGTGATTTTTATCCTCAGCCGGGCAGAGGAGGGGTCGCTGTCGCGCCTGCTGCTGGTGGGGATCGCCATCAACGCGCTGTGCGGGGCGCTGGTCGGCGTGCTGGCCTGGCTGAGCAACGACGCCCAGCTGCGCCAGCTGTCGCTGTGGGGCATGGGCAGTCTGGGCCAGGCCGAGTGGCCGACCCTGTTGGTGGCTGCGACCCTGATCATCCCGGCGGCGCTGGCGGTGTGGTGGATGGCCTCCCGCCTGAATTTGCTGCAGCTCGGCGATGAAGAAGCGCACTATCTCGGGGTCAACGTGCGGGCGCTGCAGCGCTGGCTGCTGCTGTGCAGCGCGGTGCTGGTGGCCGCGGCAGTGGCCATCAGCGGCGTCATCGGCTTTATTGGCCTGGTGGTGCCGCACCTGATGCGTCTGTGGCTGGGGCCGGACCATCGCGGGCTGATCCCCGGCTCGCTGCTGGCCGGCGCGATCCTGCTTCTGCTGGCCGACACCCTGGCCCGCACCGTGGCGGCGCCGGCGGAGATGCCGGTCGGTCTGCTCACAAGCCTGCTGGGCGCCCCCTGGTTTCTGTGGCTGGTCTTTCGTCGGGAGAACCCCAAACATGGCTAATGAATATTGCGCGCAGGGGCTGGCGCTTCGCCTCGGCCAGCGGCAGATTATCGACAACATCTCCGTCGCGCTGCGCGGCGGCGAGATGACGGCGCTTATCGGGCCGAACGGCGCTGGCAAATCCACCCTGCTGCGGCTGCTGACCGGGTACCTGACCCCGGATAGCGGTACCCGCCGTCTGGCGGGCACGCCGCTGGAGGCGTGGTCACCCGAGGCGCTGGCGCGCCGGCGGGCGGTCATGCTACAGCGTACGGCCCTGCAGGCCGACTGGACGGTGGAAACGGTCATCGCCATGGGGCGCTCGCCGTGGGGCCCGACCGCGGACCCGGCGGAGCTGGCGGCGGTAATGGCCGTCACCGGCTGCGATGACCTTGCCGGCCGCCGCTATCCCGCCCTTTCCGGCGGCGAGCAGCAGCGGGTGCAGCTCGCCCGCTGTCTGGCGCAGCTGTGGCGCGACGGCGCGCCGCAGGGCTGGCTGTTTCTCGATGAGCCCACCTCGGCGCTGGACCTTTACTATCAACAGCATCTGCTGCGCTTGCTCAAACGGCTCACCGCCGGCGGGCAACTGCACGTGTGCGTGGTGCTGCATGACCTTAACCTCGCCGCCCTGTGGGCCGACCGCATTCTGCTGCTACACCAGGGCCGCCTGGTCGCCCAGGGGACGCCGCAGGAGGTGATCCAGCAGTCGGTTATCCATCGCTGGTACGGGGCGGATGTCCGCCTCGGCCAGCATCCGGACAACGCGGCCCCCCAGGTCTATCTGGCGCCGTAACCCCCGCGCGGCGCAACTGGAATCCGGATCGCGCCGCGCGCGTTCGGTATTACACCGCAAAAGCTGATGAGCATTATACTTTCATATCTATCAGCGTTCCCTTTTGAGGGTCCCCATGAGCCGATACACAGTTGCTGGCAGCGAAGGCCAGTATGAGAAAAATTCAGGTGAACGGGTTTTGGCTAATAAACTTGGGATTGCTGACGCAAATGAGATGGATAGCGTAGAACTGGTACTGCTGGAACAACTTTATCGCTCGGTTTTTGAGGAACACTTTCCAACCGGATTGCTCAGCGTCAATATCCTGAAAAAGTGGCATTATCGCTGGTTAGGCAATATCTATGCATGGGCAGGCCAGGAAAGAACGGTCAATATCAGCAAAGGCGATTTTATGTTCGCCCCTTCAACACAGCTGGCTAAACTGCTAAACGATTTTGATAAGAAATACCTTGCTCATTATACGCCTTGTTCAGGCATGAGTGAATTGCAGCTCACAGAAGCTATCGCAGTCACACATGTTGAATTGATCCTCATCCATCCATTCAGAGAGGGTAACGGGCGTTTATCACGATTATTAGCTGATGTGATGGCGGTGCAGGCTGGCTATAAACCGCTGAATTATCAAAGCTGGGAACAAAACAAAACCCAGTATATATCGGCTATCCATGCAGGTTTGACTCTGGACTATCGACCGATGAAACACTGGGTCAGTATGGCCTTAAGAAGGGATTAGGCAAGACGAAGATGCGCATATTTTTTGCGCGCGGCTTCAAGACTCTCTTCAACTCTGGCTGAGGGTTGCCCTGTCTCGACCGCGGTTGATGTCGCAACAGAACGAACGATGTCAGCGCGGGAAGGTCTGACGTATGTGGCCTGATCTTTTTTGTTGTGACTCATGGCATCTCCCTTTTCATTCACCTGATGGTTTCAGTATATCAAGGATCGTTGCTAACTGCTGCCGTTAAGGCTTATCCAGGGAAATATCGGATAGGGCTTTTTTGAACCGGTAACTGCACATCCTGATGCTGGCTTGTGATGACTCATCCCCCTCTGCAACTGGAATCCGGATCGCGCCGCGCGCCTTCGTCAGTTTCCCTCGCCTGCCCATCTCCGTTATCATGTCTCATCCATGTGATAACGACGAAAACAACAAAATCGCAGCTATTTCAAATCAGGGATCTGGATAACACCCCATGAGCACAATTGACAATCTCGACGCCCACACGCCGATGATGCAGCAGTATCTCAAGCTGAAGGCGCAACATCCTGACATTCTGCTGTTTTACCGGATGGGGGATTTTTACGAGCTGTTTTATGACGATGCGAAACGCGCGTCGCAGCTGCTCGATATCTCGCTGACCAAACGCGGCGCCTCCGCGGGCGAACCCATTCCCATGGCCGGCATCCCCCACCACGCGGTGGAAAACTATCTTGCGAAACTGGTTAATCAGGGCGAGTCGGTAGCTATTTGCGAGCAGATAGGCGACCCGGCCACCACCAAAGGGCCGGTCGAGCGTAAAGTGGTGCGTATCGTCACGCCGGGCACCATCAGCGATGAAGCGCTGCTGCAGGAGCGTCAGGACAACCTGCTGGCCGCCATCTGGCAGGACAGCAAAGGCTTTGGCTACGCGACGCTGGACATCAGCTCCGGCCGCTTCCGCCTGAGCGAACCGGCCGACCGCGAAACCATGGCGGCAGAGCTGCAGCGTACTAATCCGGCGGAGCTGCTGTACGCGGAAGATTTTGCCGAATCGTCGCTGATCGAAGGCCGCCGCGGCCTGCGCCGTCGCCCGCTGTGGGAATTTGAAATCGACACCGCGCGCCAGCAGCTTAACCTGCAGTTCGGCACCCGCGATCTGGTCGGCTTCGGCGTGGAAAACGCCCCCCGCGGCCTGTGCGCCGCCGGCTGCCTGCTGCAGTATGTCAAAGACACCCAGCGCACCTCGCTGCCGCATATTCGCTCCATCACCATGGAGCGCCAGCAGGACAGCATCATTATGGATGCCGCCACCCGCCGTAACCTCGAGATCACCCAGAATCTCGCCGGCGGCACCGATAACACTCTGGCCTCGGTACTCGACTGTACGGTGACGCCGATGGGCAGCCGGATGCTCAAGCGCTGGCTGCATATGCCGGTCCGCGATACCGCCGTGCTGGTGGAGCGCCAGCAGACCATCGGCGCGCTGCAGGAGCGCTATACCGAGCTGCAGCCGGTGCTGCGCCAGGTTGGCGATCTGGAACGTATTCTGGCGCGTCTGGCGCTGCGTACCGCCCGTCCACGCGATTTAGCCCGCATGCGTCATGCCCTGCAGCAGTTGCCCCTGCTGCGCGAGCAGCTGGCTGACGTTGACAGTCAGCCGGTGCAAAAATTGCGCGAAAAAATGGGCGAGTTTAGCGAACTACGCGAATTGCTGGAGCGCGCGGTGATCGACGCCCCGCCGGTGCTGGTCCGCGACGGCGGGGTCATCGCTCCAGGCTACAGCGCAGAGCTGGACGAGTGGCGGGCGCTGGCCGATGGCGCCACCGATTATCTCGATAAGCTGGAGATCCGCGAGCGCGAGCGGCTGGGCCTCGACACCCTGAAGGTCGGCTACAACGCCGTCCACGGCTACTACATCCAGATCAGCCGCGGCCAGAGCCACCTCGCGCCGATCCACTACGTGCGTCGCCAGACGCTGAAAAACGCCGAACGCTATATTATTCCTGAGCTGAAGGAATACGAAGATAAGGTGCTGACCTCCAAGGGCAAAGCGCTGGCGCTGGAAAAGCAGCTTTATGACGAACTGTTCGACCTGCTGCTGCCGCACCTTGCCGACCTGCAGGCGAGCGCCAGCGCGCTGGCCGAGCTGGACGTGCTGGTCAACCTGGCGGAACGCGCTGAAACCCTCAACTACTGCTGCCCGACCTTTAGCGATAAGCCGGGCATTCGCATCAGCGAAGGCCGCCATCCGGTGGTCGAGCAGGTGCTGAAAGAGCCGTTTATCGCCAACCCGCTGCAGCTGGCGCCGCAGCGGCGGATGCTGATCATCACCGGGCCGAACATGGGCGGTAAAAGTACCTATATGCGCCAGACCGCGCTGATTGCGCTGCTGGCCTATATCGGCAGCTACGTCCCGGCGCAGAAGGTGGAGATAGGCCCCATCGATCGCATCTTTACCCGCGTCGGCGCGGCGGATGACCTGGCCAGCGGCCGCTCGACCTTTATGGTGGAGATGACTGAAACCGCCAATATCCTGCACAACGCCACCGAACACAGCCTGGTGCTGATGGATGAGATTGGCCGCGGCACGTCCACCTACGACGGTCTGTCGCTGGCATGGGCCTGTGCGGAAAATCTCGCCAACAAAATCAAGGCGCTGACGCTGTTCGCCACCCACTACTTCGAGCTCACTCAGCTGCCGGAGAAAATGGAAGGCGTCGCCAACGTCCATCTCGACGCGCTGGAGCATGGCGACACCATCGCCTTTATGCACAGCGTGCAGGATGGCGCGGCCAGCAAGAGCTACGGCCTGGCGGTCGCCGCGCTGGCCGGGGTGCCGAAAGAGGTGATCAAGCGCGCGCGGCAGAAACTGCGCGAGCTGGAGAGTATCTCGCCCAACGCGGCGGCGACCCAGGTCGACGGCACGCAGATGTCGCTGCTCGCCGCTCCGGAAGAGACCTCGCCTGCGGTTGAGGCGCTGGAGAATCTTGATCCGGACTCCCTGACCCCGCGTCAGGCGCTGGAGTGGATCTATCGCCTGAAGAGCCTGGTGTAGGTCTCTTTTAACTTGAAAAAACGGCAGCGCCCTGCGGTGCTGCCGTTTTAACAAATGCAAAATGGGTGCGAGAGGATGCGTCCTGACAACCAATACGCGGGGTTTCCCCCGCGCTGATGCTATTTCTTCGATTCGTAAGCTAGAACAGCTTTAAACTCCATACTACGCTCTTTAATACTGAGTTCGCACAGCGAGCTGCGCACCAAAAGCGTAAATCCCAGTACCGTAATACACAGTACGACGATTGCCACAAGGGCATATTTTGTTAGCATGTCTTGCCTCCCTGCAAAGAAGAGACTAACATCTGAATTGTTCAGGTTCATCCGTCAGCCTCAGTTGATAGAAATATCTCCTGGGGCTTTCGTCTGTCTGGGGTCCTGGTCTTGCTCAAGGCCAGACAGCCTCAAGCACCCGCCGCTATTCTATACTCGTCAGGGCGTGAAATTTATCTGCAAGAAATTAATCAGACGGATTTTATATTAATCTGGAAGCCGACTCGCAAAGGCGTCCATTATATTACCCCTTTACATAATTTCTGGATTTAATGAGTAAATAACTTTTATCATTTTGCGAAATATAAAAAAGCCGACGGAGAGATTATCCCAGTCGGCGTGATGGTCGCAGGCAGTTTGCGCACGACCCAGTTTTAAAATGGCAGGTAAAATAGCCCTAACAGGATAAGCCTTTAGCGGGCTCTTTTCATTAACGCTTATCTTCCGGCAATAGCGGCGGGACGTGCGGCACCTGCGGCGCCTCATCAATATCTTTCTGCGTCATCCGGAACGCTTCAGGATAGTGCTCACGGCTGGTGCGGCGCAGCGGCTCGGTATCCCGCCAGGTATACAGACAGTGCTGGCACTGATACACCGTCCAGACTCCTTTCACCGGCGATTTCGCCATGACGTCAATCTTTTCATCGGCGCAACGTGGACAAATCATCTTCTTCTCCTTACTTACGGTTGGCCAGCATAGCGGTCAGTTTTTCAGCCCAGGCTTTGGTTTCCGGCAGATCCTGCACCGGCTGGCTGTAGTGGCCGCGAAGGTCCGGCGCAACCGGGGTGGTGGCGTCGATAATTAGCTTGTCGGTGATGCCCGCCGGGCTGGAGCCTGGGTCAAGTTCAAGGACCGACATGTTCGGCAACTGCACCAGGTCTCCCGCCGGGTTAACCTTCGAGGAGAGCGCCCACATCACCTGCGGCAGGTTGAACGGGTCGACGTCTTCATCAACCATG
Source organism: Klebsiella sp. GB_Kp056 (assembly GCF_040064755.1). NCBI lineage: Bacteria > Pseudomonadati > Pseudomonadota > Gammaproteobacteria > Enterobacterales > Enterobacteriaceae > Klebsiella > Klebsiella sp. GB_Kp056. Next base: position 61,406 of record NZ_JBEAJA010000059.1, read on the forward strand.
ATCACCATCTTCACATAGCCGAGGCCGTGGGGAGTGGTCATCGCCCGCAAACCCACCGCGCGGGCAAAACCGCCGTAGCGTTTTTTGGTGGAGATAATCGCCAGCAGACCGTGGGTGTACATAGCGTTGACCGCCTGCACTTCCGGGAACTCTGCCTTCAGCTGCTGATACAGCGGCACGCAGGTGGCCGGGCCCATCAGATAGTCGATTTCGGTCCACGGCATACCGAGATAGAGCGATTCAAAAATCGGTTTGCTGCGATACGAGACTTTGTCGATGCGCACTACCGTCATGTTACGACCGCCGGAGTAGTGGCCGGTAAACTCACCGAACGGCCCCTCTATCTCACGCTTACGGCCTTCAATCACCCCTTCGAGGATCACTTCCGAACCCCAGGGCACGTCAAAGCCGGTCAGCGGCGCGGTGGCGATGGGATACGGGCTCTCGCGCAGCGCGCCGGCCATTTCATATTCTGACTGATCGTATTTCAGCGGCGTGGCGCCCATCAGGGTGATAATCGGGTCGTTACCGAGGGTAATGGCGATCGGCAGGTCTTCCCCGCGCTCTTCCGCTTTATGCAGATGCAGGGCGATATCGTGCATCGGCACCGGCTGCAGGCCGAGCTTACGCTTGCCTTTCACTTCCATACGGTAGATACCGACGTTTTGCTTACCGAAGTTGTCAGGGTCAAGCGGATCGCGCGAAACGACACAGGCTTTGTCGAGGTAGAACCCGCCGTCGCCATCGTTGAGGCGGAACAGCGGCAGAATATCGAACAGGTTGATATCATCGCCATCCACGGTGTTTTCCGCCCATGCCGGGTTGGCGCGGCGCTCTGGCGTCACCGGGAAGTTATCCCAACGGCGGATGAATTCATCAATCTGCTTTTTCACCGGCGTGTTGGGCGGCAGGCCCAGCGAGATGGCATGGTTCTGCCACGAGCCGATGGTGTTCATCGTCACCCGGGCGTCGGTAAAGCCGCGAATATTATCGAACCACAGCGCCGGGGCGCCGTCGCCGATGCGTCCGGTGGCATTGGCTGCCGCCGCCAGGTCTGGCTCAGCGTTCACCTCCTCACTGATTTTCAGCAGTTGTCCCTGGTCATCCAGCGCCTGCAAAAAGCTGCGCAAATCATCAAAAGCCATTATTCGATCTCCTGTGCTAATTGTTCTGCCGTGCGCAAGCCGTTCCAGCGGCGCGCTTTGTGATAGTCGAGGCCAAACTGATCCAGCACCCGGGTCACAATGTGGTTGGTGATATCGTCAACCGTCTCCGGGTGGTTATAGTAAGCCGGCATCGGCGGCACCATCGCCACGCCCATACGGGACAGCGCCAGCATGTTCTCCAGATGGATCGTGCTGAGCGGCATTTCCCGCGGGACCAGCACCAGCTTGCGCCCCTCTTTAAGCACCACGTCCGCCGCGCGTCCCACCAGCCCCTCGGCATAGCCTGCGCGAATGCCTGCCAGCGTTTTCATACTGCAGGGAATCACGATCATGCCGTCGGTACGAAATGAACCTGATGAGATGGTGGCGGCCTGGTCGGCCGGGCTGTGGGAAAAGTCCGCCAGCGCGGCCACTTCCCGTGCCGTCCAGGGCGTTTCCAGCTCGATGGTGGTTTTGGCCCACTTCGACATCACCAGATGGGTTTCCACCTCCGGCATATCGCGCAGCGCCTGCAGTAATGCCACCCCAAGCGGAGCCCCGGTGGCCCCCGTCATCCCAACAATCAGTTTCATTCCAGACCTCATTCAATTTGTTCGTACACGAACTTTATGCTTAAATTACCCTCTCCTGAGTCGAATGACAAGATCGTTCGTATACGTGCGCATTTTTAATCAAACAGGGAAAAGGTATAAAAAGGCGTACGAACGGCTATCATAGAGGTGACAGTTTTGTTACGGAGTATCCATGGAGTTACGAAACGAAGCATTCCACCTGCTGCGCCAGCTTTTTCAACAACATACCGCCCGCTGGCAGCAGGCGTTACCGGACCTGACTAAGCCTCAGTATGCGGTGATGCGCTCGGTTGCGGAGCAGCCGGGGATCGAACAGGTGGTGCTGATTGAAGCGGCGGTCAGTACGAAGGCCACGCTGGCGGAGATGCTCAGCCGGATGGAAGCGCGCGGCCTGGTGCGCCGGGAGCACGATCCGGCCGATAAGCGCCGCCGTTTTGTCTATCTGACCGACGAAGGCGAGGCGCTGCTTAACCGTTCCATTCCGCAAGGCAATGAGGTCGATGACGAGTTTCTTGGCCGCCTGAGCGATGATGAACGCGAACAGTTCTCCCGGCTGGTGCGTAAAATGATGGTTCCCTGAGCAAGCGCCTAGCCGAGCTGCTCGCGCAGGAAGTCGATAAACGTCCGCACCCGGGTCGGCATATGCTGCGCATCGGGATAAAGGGCATACACTCCCTGCGGCGGGAAATGGTATTCCGGCAGGACAGCCACCAGCTCCCGCTGCGCCAGTTTACCGGCCACCAGCCAGGCTGGCAGCAAAGCGATGCCGCATCCGGCCAGAGCAAAGCTCATCAGCGCCGTGGCGCTATCGGCTGAAAACCGTGGCGCGTTGACTATCGTAAAATCCACCTCTGCCTGTTCATCCGTTCGCAGCTGCCAGCGCAGCGGGGCCGGCAGACGCTCGTGAATAATCCAGTCAGCTTGCGCCAGATCGGACAGCGTCAGCACCGGATGGCTCGCCAGCCAGGCCGGGGAGGCGACGGGCAGGATCGCGAAACTGGCTATCCGCGTCGCCCGATAGCGGGAATCGGCCAGCGTACCGAGGCGTATCGCCACGTCAAATCGTTCGGAGATAAGATCCGCATGATGGGAGGACGAGACGTGCCGCACCCGTAGCGCCGGATGATGACGGGAAAACGCCGCCAGCGCCGGGATGATGACCTGCGCGCCATACTCCGGCGTGGTGGTGATCCGCAGCTCTCCGCTTAAACCGCTATGGCTGGCCCGGACCTCATCCTGCAGATTTTCCGCCGCTTTGAGCAGCGCCACCCCACGCTGATAGAACAGCGCCCCGGCGTCAGTGAGCCGCAGACGGCGCGTCGAGCGCAGCAGCAGCGTCACCCCCAGCTCATTTTCCAGTTGCCGTACGTTAAAGCTGACCACCGCCTTGGTCTGCCCCAGCGCCGCGGCGGCCTGGGTAAAGCTGCCGGCGTCCACCACGGCGATAAACATGGTCACGCGCTGAAGGTTTAGCATCGTCGTCCGGATGATTGTCAAAAATATTCAGACAGTATATCCCGATTCGCCCCGTTTATCCCCCGCGGCGCCGGGTTTACAGTAGCCGCCTGTCTGAGGGAGTGAATCATGACCTATCGCCACCGCGTTGCCACCGTTTTTCTGTTCGGCTTTTTTCTCGACCTAATCAATATGTTTATCGCCAGCATTGCCTTCCCGGCTATCAGCCACGAGCTGGCGGTGTCCGTCTCGCAGCTGGCGTGGGTCAGCAATGCCTATATTCTTGGCCTGACGGCCGTCGTACCGTTCAGCGCCTGGCTCAGCCAGCGCTGTGGGCCAAAACAGCTGTTTTTACTCTCGCTGGGGCTGTTCAGCCTCGGCGCGCTGGCATCGGGGCTGGCCCATAGCCTGGGTGAGCTGATTTTCTGGCGTACGCTGCAGGGGATGGGCGGCGGGCTGTTAATCCCCCTCGGCCAGGCGCTGACGTGGCCGCTGTTTCAGCCGCAGGAGCGGGCGAAGCTGTCGGCGGCAGTGATGCTGGTCGGCCTGCTGGCACCCGCCTGCTCGCCGGCGATCGGTGGTCTGCTCGTCCAGGCGTTCAGCTGGCGCTGGGTCTTTTTCGCCAGCCTGCCTGTCGCCCTGCTTACCTTTATATTGGCGGCACGATGGCTAAACAACAGCCCCGCTCCCGTCCGGCCGACCCGCTTTCTCCCGCTGTCATTGCTGGCCGATCCTCTCCTGCGCTTCGCCATGCTGATCTATCTCTGCGTACCGGGGATGTTTATTGCCGTCAACGTCGTGGGAATGTTCTACCTGCAACGCGTCACCGGGATGGCGCCGGGGGCCACTGGCGCCCTGATGGTGCCGTGGTCGCTGGCCTCGTTCGCCGCCATCACCTTTACCGGCAGGTATTTCAACCGCTTCGGGCCGCGGCCGCTGGTGATGGTCGGCTGCCTGCTACAGGCGGCGGGGATCCTGCTGCTGCTGGTCGATGCGCACAGCCCGCTGGCGCTGTTGATTCTGGCCTTTACGCTGATGGGCGGCGGAGGCAGCTTATGCAGCAGCACCGCGCAAAGCAGCGCTTTCCTGCATACGCCTGGCGAAGAGATGCCTGACGCCAGCGCGCTGTGGAACCTTAACCGCCAGCTCAGCTTCTTTGCCGGCAGCGCGCTGCTCGCCCTGCTGCTGAGGGTATTGCCGCCGGCCTACGCCTGGCAGGGCGCGTTTAGCTGCGCCGCCGCCATAACCCTGTTGCCGCTGCTGTTTTGCCTGCGGCTGAATAATCGGGCGATTATCCATCGCCTGCACACTACTCTGGAGAAGTCATGAACCCTTATCTGCAGGAAGTGGTCGACGCCCATGTCCTTATCGAACGCTGGTTAAGCCACGGGGAAGGAAGCGCTGAGGCGCTGATGAGCCGTTTTGCCGCCGAATTCACCATGATCCCTCTGAGCGGCGAGAAGATGGATTACCCGACGGTGAGCCGTTTTTTCCACCAGGCGGGCGCAAGCCGTCCGGAATTACACATTGTGGTGGATCAGGCGAAAATCATCAGCGAGTGGCACGACGGCGCCGCCGTGCTGTACCGTGAACGCCAAACGCTGGCGGATGGCAGTGAGAACGTACGCTGGTCGACGGCGATTTTTCAGCAAGCGGAAGGGAAAATTGTCTGGCGCCATCTGCAGGAAACCCGCCTCGGCTAGCGCAAAGAAAAAGGCCCCGTCTTTCGAGGGGGCCTTTTTGAGAGAAAAGATCTTATTCGCGGAAGAGCGCTTCGATATTCAGTCCTTGCCCCTGCAGAATTTCCCGCAGGCGACGCAGACCTTCCACCTGGATCTGACGCACACGCTCGCGAGTGAGGCCAATTTCACGGCCCACATCTTCCAGGGTGGCGGCTTCATAACCCAGCAGACCGAAACGACGCGCCAGAACCTCACGCTGCTTGGCGTTCAGTTCGAACAGCCATTTAACGATGCTTTGTTTCATATCATCGTCCTGCGTGGTGTCTTCCGGGCCGTTCTCTTTCTCATCGGCCAGAATATCCAGCAGCGCTTTTTCTGAATCGCCACCCAGCGGGGTATCCACCGAGGTGATGCGCTCGTTCAGACGCAGCATACGGCTGACGTCATCGACCGGTTTGTCCAGCTGTTCGGCAATCTCTTCCGCGCTCGGCTCGTGGTCCAGCTTGTGGGACAACTCGCGCGCGGTACGCAGATAGACGTTCAGCTCTTTGACAATGTGGATCGGCAAACGGATCGTACGGGTTTGGTTCATGATCGCCCGTTCAATGGTCTGGCGGATCCACCAGGTCGCATAGGTCGAAAAACGGAACCCACGTTCCGGGTCAAACTTCTCAACGGCGCGGATCAGGCCGAGGTTACCTTCTTCAATCAGATCCAGCAGCGCCAGACCACGATTGCTGTAACGACGGGCAATCTTCACCACCAGACGCAGGTTGCTTTCAATCATGCGACGGCGTGAAGCGACATCACCACGCAGTGCGCGACGCGCGAAATAGACTTCCTCTTCCGCGGTCAGCAGTGGGGAATAACCAATCTCTCCAAGATAAAGCTGAGTGGCGTCAAGCACGCGTTGCGTTGCGCCTTGCGACAGCAGCTCTTCCTCAGCCAGATCGCTATCACTGGGTTCCTCTTCTACTAAGGCCTTCTCGTCGAAAACCTCAATTCCGTTCTCATCAAATTCCGCGTCTTCATTTAAATCATGAACTTTCAGCGTATTCTGACTCATAAAGGTGGCTCCTACCCGTGATCCCTGAGCAAAGCACCTTCCACGGCGCATCAACAAAAGACGCCAGGACGATTTCCCCTACTCCTCTCAGCGAGAGGCGCATAGACACCGCCCTGGCGCCTGTTAGCTAATGCTTCGCTTATCCGTACTTTGCCAAATTATCGCTGCGGTAAGTACTGCAGCGGGTTGACGGATTTCCCCTTGTAACGAATTTCAAAATGTAATCTTGTTGAGCTGGTTCCGGTGCTACCCATGGTAGCGATTTTCTGCCCCGCTTTGACTTCCTGTTGCTCCCGAACCAGCATGGTATCGTTATGAGCGTAGGCACTCAGGTAATCATCGTTGTGTTTGATGATAATAAGATTACCGTAGCCGCGCAGTGCGTTACCGGCATAGACGACGCGCCCATCGGCGGTCGCGACAATAGCCTGTCCCTTACTGCCTGCAATGTCGATACCTTTATTGCCGCCTTCCGCGCCACTAAAGTTCTCGATAACTTTGCCATCAGTCGGCCAGCGCCATGATGAGATCGGCGAACTGGTTGACGTACTGCTTGCAGTCGGCTGGGTTGTGCTCACCGTTGTAGGTGCCGTCACCGGCGCGACGACCGTCGAGGTCGTGGTCGCTGGTTTATTATTAGGCAACATCTTGGTAGCACTTTGTTCACCTGAGGATTCAGAATACGTAATAGTCGGTTGTGAAGCAACCACCGCGGTCGATTTTTGTGCAGAAGTTGTGGTGGCCGTCGCACCGCCGCTCGCCCTTGCGCTGGCCTGAGAAACGGCGTTTTCACCGGTGATCGGCTGGCCTGAAGCGTTGCCGACCTGCAGCACCTGACCGACGTTCAGGGCGTACGGGGCCGGGACATTGTTGCGTTGCGCCAGGTCACGGAAATCGTTGCCGGTGACCCAGGCGATATAGAACAGGGTGTCGCCGCGTTTGACCGTATAGGTACTGCCGCCGGTATAGCTACCTTTCGGAATATCGCCATATTTGCGGTTGTATACGATCTTGCCATTCACCGTCTGCACCGGCTCCTGCGCCATTGGCTGCGGCTGAATGGTCTGGGTCTGCACCGGCTGGATCGGCTGCGCCTGAGGAGCAGACTGGACGCCGGAGGATGGCGGCGTAATCAACATGCCGGAATTGGTGCTGGAAGAAGCGGCACCGCCGGCAGAGCTAACCGGCGCAGGCGGATTATTGGTGTTGGTACATCCGGCCAGCCAGAGTGAAACCAGTGAAAGAGCCGCAATACGGCTGACGGTAAATTTGGTGCTTCCCGCGCTCATTTATCCCCCAGGAATATGTTAACTGCCAATATCTTGCTTACCGGGCGACGCCCGGCCAGGACACTGAAAAATGTGTCCACCCTACGCCTAAAGTCAGGCAAAAAAAACCTGGAATAATCCGGGTCTCAGGCCAGCTCCCCTTTCACCAGGGGAACAAAGCGAACGGCCTCGACGGTATCAATGATAAATTCGTTGCCCCGGCGACGGATCCGTTTGAGAAACTGATGCTCCTCGCCGACCGGCAGTACCAGCACGCCGTCGTCATCCAGCTGCGCCAGCAGCGCGGTCGGTATTTCCGGCGGCGCCGCCGTCACAATAATGGCATCAAACGGCGCCCGCGCCTGCCAACCTTGCCACCCATCGCCATGACGGGTTGAAACATTATGTAAATCAAGTTGTTTCAGGCGACGACGCGCCTGCCACTGTAAACTCTTAATTCGCTCTACCGAGCAAACGTGATGCACCAGGTGCGCCAGGATGGCCGTCTGGTAACCGGAACCGGTGCCGATCTCCAGCACCCGCGACTCCGGCGTCAGCGCCAGCAGCTCGGTCATCCGCGCCACCATGTACGGCTGGGAGATGGTTTGCCCCTGGCCAATCGGCAGCGCGGTGTTTTCCCACGCTTTATGTTCAAAGGCTTCATCAACAAATTTTTCGCGCGGGACGCGCGCGATCGCCTCGAGGACACGTTCATCGACGATGCCCTGCGTGCGCAGTTGATTCAACAAACTTTCAACACGTTTACTTACCATTGCCTGTCAACCCCGACACGTTCCAGCCAATCGGTGACCACCTCATGCGCCTGATGGGCGGTTAAATCGACGTGCAATGGCGTAACGGAAACATAGCCTTCATCCACTGCCGCAAAATCGGTGCCCGGCCCGGCGTCGCGCTTTTCGCCCGGCGGGCCAATCCAGTAAAGGGTATTGCCGCGCGGATCCTTTTGCGGGATCACCTGGTCGGCAGGATGGCGGTTGCCGCAGCGGGTCACGCGGATACCTTTGATCTGGTCAAGGGGCAGGTCCGGGACATTGACGTTGAGGATCCGCCCGGTGCGCAGCGGTTCACGGCTGAGTCCGCGCAGGAGAGTGCAGGTCACCGCCGCGGCGGTGTCGTAGTGTTGATAGCCATTGAGCGACACGGCCAGCGCGGGGAACCCCAGATGGCGGCCTTCCATCGCCGCCGCCACGGTGCCGGAGTAAATGACGTCATCGCCCAGGTTGGGCCCGGCGTTGATTCCGGAAACGACGATGTCCGGACGCGGGCGCATCAGCGCGTTCACGCCAAGGTAGACGCAGTCCGTCGGCGTCCCCATCTGGACGGCGATATCGCCATTTTCATAGGTAAAGGTGCGCAGTGACGATTCCAGCGTCAGCGAATTCGAAGCCCCGCTGCGGTTACGATCGGGTGCAACCACCTGGACCTCGGCAAACTCCCTTAAGGCCTTCGCCAGGGTCTGTATCCCCGGCGCATGGATCCCGTCATCGTTACTCAGCAATATTCGCATAGTCACCCGTTGTATTGATAAGCTCCCTGACCACGCTGGTGGCGAAGCTGCCCGCCGGCAGCCAGAAACGCAGTTCAACGGTTACATCATCCCACCAGTTCCAGCTCAGCTGCTGCGGATAGAGGAGCATCGCCCGGCGCGCCGCCTCGACTTTCTCCCGCACCAGCAGTGTCTGCAGCAAGGTTTCCTCTGCGATGGCGGCCTGCTCGGCGGCCAGAGCGTCGCGCTGGCTTCCCCAGTCGCCGCTGCCCGGCAGCGCAGCCGTGATCATCAGTTCGCGGTTATGCACCCGCGCCTGCGAAACCTCGAGTTCTTCCGGTGTGACGACAAACCAGCTCCCACGCCCCGCTAATTGTAGCGCATCGCCATCAACAACCTGATTAAATTCCGTTTTTTTTAATCTAATACTGACTTGCTGATTAAACAACGCGCTGCGGGCCGCCGACAACCAAAAACTGCGCTTATTGCGATCGCGCACCGGCGCGCCGCTCTCCGCCCAGCGCAGCGCGCCCTGCAGATTGCTGCCGCCGATGCCAAAGCGCTGAGCGCCGAAATAGTTCGGCACGCCCCGTTCAGCGATGGCCTGCAGACGCGTCTCCACCTCCTGGCGATCGCTTACCTCGCGCAGGATCAGGGTAAACTGGTTGCCCTTCAGCGCGCCTAATCGCAGCTTACGCTTATGGCGGGCATATTCCAGTACCTGGCAGCCCTCGAGCTGAAATTTGCTCAGATCCGGCATCTCTTTGCCGGGCACCCGGGCGCACAGCCACTGCTCGGTGACGGCGTGCTTATCTTTTTGCCCGGCGAAGCTCACTTCACGGGCATGGATTTTGAGGAATTTCGCCAGCGCATCGGCGACAAAGCGTGTATTGCAGCCGTTTTTGAGGATCCGCACCAGCACGTGCTCGCCTTCGCCGTCCGGGGCGAAGCCCAGGTCTTCCACCACCAGGAAATCTTCCGGATTGGCTTTCAGCAGCCCGCTGCTCTGCGGCTTGCCGTGCAGCCAGGTCAGTTGGTCAAAGGCGATCATTTGTCGGCCTTACGCAGCAGCGCGACCGCTTCGCAGGCGATCCCTTCCCCGCGGCCGGTGAAGCCCAGCTTCTCGGTGGTGGTCGCTTTCACGTTGACGTCGTCCATATGGCAGCCGAGATCTTCAGCGATAAAAACGCGCATCTGCGGGATATGCGGCAGCATTTTCGGCGCCTGGGCGATAATGGTGACGTCGACGTTGCCGAGCGTATAGCCTTTGGCCTGGATGCGGCGCCACGCTTCGCGCAGCAGTTCGCGGCTGTCGGCGCCTTTAAACGCCGGATCGGTATCCGGGAACAGCTTGCCAATATCGCCGAGCGCCGCGGCGCCCAGCAGCGCATCGGTCAGCGCATGCAGCGCGACGTCGCCGTCGGAGTGGGCCAGCAGTCCTTTTTCATAAGGAATGCGTACCCCGCCAATGATGATTGGGCCTTCACCGCCAAAAGCGTGTACGTCAAAACCATGTCCAATTCGCATTAAGCTTTCTCCTGGTGTCGGGAACGGGTGAGGTAAAATTCCGCCAGCGCCAGATCTTCCGGGCGCGTCACTTTAATATTATCAGCGCGTCCGGCGACCAGCTGCGGATGGAAGCCGCAGTACTCCAGCGCTGAGGCTTCATCGGTGATGGTGGCCCTCTCGTTCAGCGCCCGGGTGAGGCAATCCACCAGCAGCTCGCGAGGGAAAAATTGCGGGGTGAGCGCATGCCACAGGTCATTACGATCGACGGTATGGGCGACGGCGGTTTTGCCCGGCTCGGCGCGCTTCATGGTGTCGCGCACCGGCGCTGCGAGGATCCCGCCGACGCGGCTGGTTTCACAGAGTGCCAGCAGGCGGCTGAGGTCATCCTGATGCAGGCAGGGGCGCGCGGCGTCATGCACCAGCACCCACTGCGCCTCCGGCAACGCCTGCAGGCCGGCGAGCACCGAATCGGCGCGCTCGGCGCCGCCATCCACGACGGTAATTTGCGGGTGCTGGGCCAGCGGCAGCTGGCTGAAGCGCCGATCGCCGGGGCTGACGGCAATCACCACGCGCTGGACGCGCGGATCCGCCAGCAGCGCGGCGACCGCATGTTCGAGAATCGTTTTGTTACCGATTGAGAGATATTGTTTCGGGCATTCCGTTTGCATGCGGCGGCCGAAACCGGCTGCCGGCACCACGGCGCAAATGCCCGGAAAAGTGGCTGCCATGTTGTAATCCTGGGCCTGGTTATCGATTGTTCTGCTGTTGCCCCGATGCCTGGTTGCGTTTAGACGCATCCGGTACCAGACGATAGAAGGTTTCGCCCGGGCGGGTCATGCTGAGTTCATTGCGCGCACGCTCCTCGATCGCTTCCTGACCGCCGTTGAGGTCGTCAATTTCGGCAAACAGCTGATCGTTGCGTGCTTTTAATTTGGCGTTAGTCGCCTGCTGGGCGGTGACGTCGTCGTTAACCCGCGTGTAGTCATGCAGGCCGTTTTTACCGAACCACAGCGAATACTGTAGCCAGACCAGCAAAGCTAATAATAGCAGCGTTAGTTTACCCATCCTGCCCCCTGAAAAACGGCATCATCATCCCAAAACTCGCCCGGGTACGCTACCGGGGCGCGCGGACGATGCCGCGTAACGCGGGGACTGTACCATATTTTTGCTGCTGATACCCATGCTTGATTCATACCAGAAACGGGTTATCCCAACAGCCAGAGGAAGAGGAGCGCAAACATCAGCCCGACGGTCAGGATGGTCGCGCTGGCGCTATAGAGCAGTTTACCATTGAGCAGAGAGTGCAGCGCAATACCGACCACCACCGCCACCGGCATCAACGCAAGGAAGAATGGCCAGGTGTAGAGGAGGAAGAAAAGTGTATTACTGCCATAGAGAAGGAAGGGAATACCCAGCGCCAGCAGCCATGAAATAAAGCCCACGGCAGCGCCCGACAAAGACCAGGTGGTCTCGTCGCCGGTCGCCGGAGGCGGTTCTGAACGAATAATACTGAGGTTCTGGGTATTGCGCATATCGAATCCTGTAGACCGGGCAACCGGCACCCCTCGATGCCGCTGCCGTTTCAGGATCTGATAATATCGCTCTGTTGCAGCAGGTCTAATAGTTGGTGCACCAAATTTGTTACCAATTGTTCACCATCCAGATGAATTTCCGCCTTTTCCGGTGCCTCATAGACCGAGTCTATACCGGTGAAATTGCGTAATTCCCCTGCCCGCGCCTTCTTATACAATCCTTTCGGATCCCGCGCCTCGCAGATGGCCAGCGGGGTATCGACGAACACTTCGATAAAGCGTCCCTCCCCCAGGCGCTCGCGCACCATCTGTCGCTCCGCGCGGTGCGGAGATATAAATGCCGTCAATACAACCAGCCCGGCATCGACCATCAGCCTGGCCACTTCACCGACGCGGCGAATGTTCTCTTTGCGATCCTCATCACTGAATCCCAGGTCGCTGCACAAGCCATGACGTACGTTATCGCCGTCCAGCAGATAGGTGCTGACGCCGCGCTCATGCAAGGCTTCCTCCAGCGCCCCGGCGACCGTGGATTTACCCGACCCCGAAAGGCCGGTAAACCACAGCACCACGCCGCGATGGCCGTGATGCTGTTCCCGCTGCTGCTGGGTCACAGGATGGGCATGCCAGACGACGTTTTCGTCATGCTGGGCCATTATTTGCCTCCCAGCAGGTCGCGGGCGTCCCAGTGCGGGAAGTGTTTGCGGATCAGCTGGTTCAGTTCCAGCTCGAAAGCGCTGTACTGCGATGCCGACGTCGGCGCCTGCAGGTGCGGCTCGTTGACCATCCCGGCGCCGACGGTGACGTTGGTCAGACGATCGATAAAGATAAGCCCGCCGGTCACCGGGTTTTGCTGATAGGGATCCAGCACTAGAGGTTCGTCAAAGGTCAGCTCCACCAGCCCGATGCCGTTCAGCGGCAGAGCCTCGACTTCACGCTGGGTCAGGTTGTTAATATCCACCTGGTAACGGATAGCGTCCACGCGGGCGCGGGTCTTCTTACCGGCGATTTTAATGTCGTAGCTCTGCCCCGGGGTCAACGCCTGCTCGGCCATCCACACCACGTAGATGCTGGCGCTTTGCACCGCCGGCAGCGTGGCTTGCGCGTCAACCAGCAGGTCGCCGCGGCTGATGTCGATTTCATCTTTCAGCACAATGGTAATGGCTTCCCCGGCGGCGGCTTCCTGCAGATCGCCGTCGAAGGTGACGATACGCGCCACGCTCGACTCGACGCCCGACGGCAGCACCTTCAGCCGCTGGCCGACCTGCACGGTACCGGAGGCGACCGTACCGGAGAAGCCGCGGAAATCGAGGTTCGGACGGTTAACATACTGCACCGGGAAGCGCAGCGGTTGGCTCTCCACTACCCGTTGGATCTCCACCGTTTCGAGGACTTCCAGCAGGGTCGGGCCGCTGTACCACGGCATGTTCGCGCTCTGGCTGGCGACATTATCGCCCTCCAGCGCCGACAGCGGCACAAAGCGAATATCGAGGTTGCCCGGCAGTTGCTCGGCAAAAGTCAGGTAAGCTTCACGGATCTCGTTGAAGCGCGCTTCGCTAAACTCGACGAGATCCATTTTGTTGACCGCCACCACCAGGTGTTTAATGCCCAGCAGGGTGGAGATAAAGCTGTGACGGCGGGTCTGGTCGAGCACGCCTTTACGCGCGTCGATCAGCAGGATCGCCAGATCGCAAGTGGACGCGCCGGTGGCCATATTGCGGGTGTACTGCTCGTGCCCCGGGGTGTCGGCGATGATAAATTTGCGTTTTTCCGTCGAGAAGTAGCGATAGGCCACGTCGATGGTGATGCCCTGCTCGCGCTCGGCCTGCAGGCCATCCACCAGCAGCGCCAGGTCCAGTTTTTCGCCCTGGGTGCCGTGACGCTTGCTGTCGTTGTGCAGCGAAGAGAGCTGATCTTCATAGATCTGGCGGGTATCGTGCAGCAGACGGCCAATCAGGGTGCTTTTACCGTCATCGACGCTGCCGCAGGTCAGAAAACGCAGCAGGCTTTTGTGCTGTTGCGCGTACAGATAAGCTTCTACGCCGCCTTCATTGGCAATTTGTTGGGCAATGGTCGTGTTCATGGCGGCTCCTTAGAAATAACCCTGACGTTTCTTCAGCTCCATCGAGCCGGCCTGGTCGCGATCGATGACGCGCCCCTGACGTTCGCTGGTGGTGGATACCAGCATCTCTTCAATAATTTCCGGCAGCGTCTGCGCTTCAGACTCCACCGCGCCGGTCAGCGGCCAACAGCCGAGGGTACGGAAACGCACCATCCGTTTTTCAATCACTTCGCCCGGCTGCAGATCGATACGGTCGTCGTCGATCATCATCAGCATGCCGTCGCGCTCCAGCACCGGGCGCTCAGCGGCCAGATACAGCGGCACGATTTCGATGTTTTCCAGATAGATGTACTGCCAGATATCCAGCTCGGTCCAGTTGGAGAGCGGGAAGACGCGGATGCTTTCGCCTTTGTTAATCTGGCCGTTGTAGTTGTGCCACAGCTCCGGACGCTGGTTTTTCGGGTCCCAGCGGTGGAAGCGGTCGCGGAAGGAGTAGATGCGCTCTTTGGCGCGGGATTTTTCCTCATCACGCCGCGCGCCGCCGAATGCGGCGTCAAAGCCGTATTTGTTCAGCGCCTGCTTCAGCCCTTCGGTTTTCATGATATCGGTATGCTTGGCGCTGCCGTGGACGAACGGGTTGATGCCCATCGCCACCCCTTCCGGGTTTTTATGCACCAGCAGCTCGCAGCCATAGGCTTTGGCGGTACGGTCGCGGAACTCATACATCTCACGGAATTTCCAGCCGGTATCGACGTGCAGCAGCGGGAACGGCAGGGTTCCCGGATAAAACGCTTTGCGCGCCAGATGCAGCATTACGCTGGAATCTTTCCCGATGGAGTACATCATCACCGGGTTAGAAAATTCGGCGGCCACCTCACGAATTATATGGATGCTTTCCGCCTCCAGTTGCCGCAGGTGAGTGAGTCGTTTTTGGTCCATAACCGTTCCTTAAGCCAGATTGACCACCGAAGAGTTAAACCCCTCGGCGGATGATGTATGTTGAAACCAGGCGAGCTGCTGATGCAGCTGCACCACTTCGCCGACCACCAGCAGAGCGGGCATCGGGGCGTCTTTCGCCAGGTGTTCGAGTTGTTGCAATGTGCCGGTTATCGTCTGCTGATCGTCGCGAGTACCGCGGGAAATCACCGCTACCGGCGTATTGCTGTCGCGACCGTGGGCGATCAGCTGGGCGCTGATTTCCGCTGCCTTCATGGTGCCCATGTAAATGGCCAACGTCTGTTGGCTCTTTGCCAGCAGCGCCCAGTCGAAGGGAGCGCTGTCCGGCTTATAGTGCCCGGTGACAAAGACGGCGCTTTGCGCATAATCGCGATGGGTCAGTGGAATACCGGCGTAGGCCGTCGCGCCGGCGGCGGCAGTGACGCCAGGCACCACCTGGAACGGGATGCCCGCGGCGGCGGCAGCCTGCAGCTCTTCTGCGCCGCGGCCAAAAATAAACGGATCCCCGCCTTTCAGACGCACGACGGTTTTCCCCGCCTTCGCCGCCTCCACCAGCAGCTGATTGGTTTCATGCTGCGGCACCGAGTGCTCGCCGGCGCGCTTACCGACGCAAACCAGCTCGGCATCGCGGCGCACCAGCTCGAGAACCGGCTGGGTCACCAGATGGTCGTGGAAAACCACGTCCGCCTGCTGGATCGCCTGCAAACCACGCAGCGTCAGCAGCCCGGCATCGCCCGGTCCGGCCCCCACCAGAATAATTTCACCTGTTTCGCGTTCAGGCTTATCCAGCTCATCCTGCAGCGCTTTTTCCGCCTCCGCAGCGTTGCCCGCCACCATCAGGCTGGCGAAGCGGCCGGTAAAGACCCGCTCCCAAAAGCGGCGACGCGCTTCGGTGGTCGTCAGACGGGTTTTCAGATGATTGCGCCAGTAGCTCGCCGATTCCGCCAGACGCCCGAGGTTCGTCGGCAGCAGCGCTTCGATTTTTTCGCGCAGAATACGCGACAGCACCGGCGCTTTCCCGCTGGAGGAGATCGCCACCAGCAGCGGCGAACGGTCGACGATAGAAGGGAAGACAAACGAGCAGAGCGCCTGGTTATCCACTACGTTGACCAGCCGGTAGCGCGCGTTAGCCGCCGCAAACACCCGCTGGTTAAGCGCCTCGTCCTCCGTGGCGGCAATCACCAGAAAGACATCATCCACCAGAGCGTCGCTAAATTCCGTCGCCCGCCAGCTAAGCGCCTGGCGCGCCGCCAGATCGGCCAGCGCCGGAGACAGCGTCCCGGCGACCACCTGCACCTGCGCCTGGGCGCGCAGCAGAAACTTGATCTTGCGTTCGGCAATCTCACCGCCGCCGATCACCAGCACGGGCCTTTGTTTCAGTTCGGCAAAAAGGGGCAAGTAATCCACGGGGGTAACAACTCTCTTACAATCAGCGATACTGCGACTATAGGGTGCGCCTTAGAGCAAATGAAATTACGAAATGGAATGAGTTGTGACACAAAGGAATAACGCGGTGGAAATCTAAATATCAAAAAGTGCTTAACACGCTATTTTTCCGCTATTTAAGAGCAATTGAAATTGTTTAACCGCGGTCACAGTTTCATACTGTACGCGTCAAATTGTCTCGTTCGTGTAAGGACCCCTTATGTTTTCCGCGTTGTGCCGCCGTCTGCTTCCGCTGGCGCTCGGCACCGGTTTTGTTTTCGCCGCCGCCCCCGCATTCAGCGCGCTGGGCGACACCGCCAGTAGTCAGGCTCGCCATATCGCCACCGTCTTCCCGGGACGAATGACCGGAACGCCCCCGGAAATGCTCTCAGCTGACTATCTGCGCCAGCAGTTCGCCCGGATGGGCTATCAGAGCGACGTGCGGAGCTTCAATACCCGCTACATCTATACCGACAGCAACCAGCGTAAAAACTGGCATAACGCCACCGGCAGTACGGTGATCGCCGCCCATGAAGGCCAGTCTCGCCAGCAAATCATCATCATGGCGCACCTCGATACCTACGCGCCGCAGAGCGATAAAGACGTCGAAAACAACCTCGGCGGCCTGACGCTGCAGGGAATTGACGACAACGCGATGGGGCTCGGGGTGATGCTGGAGCTGGCGGAGCATTTACAGAACGTCCCCACCCGCTATGGCATTCGCTTTATCGCCACCAGCGGCGAAGAGGAAGGTCGTCTCGGCGCGCAAAACCTGCTGCAGCGGATGAGCGAGGCGGAAAAGAAAAATACCCTGCTGGTGATCAATCTCGATAACCTGGTGGTGGGCGATAAGCTTTACTTCAACAGCGGCCGCCGCACCCCGGCCTCGGTGCGCAAGCTGACCCGCGATCGCGCGCTGGCTATCGCCCGCAGCAAAGGCATCGCCGCCTACACCAATCCGGGACTCAATCCGGCTTACCCGAAAGGCACCAGCTGCTGTAATGACGCCAGCGTCTTCGACAACGCGGGGATCCCGGTGCTGTCGGTCGAAGCGACCAACTGGTCATTAGGCAAGAAAGATGGCTATCAGCAGCGGAGCAAATCGCGCAGCTTCCCGCAGGGAATCAGCTGGCATGACGTTCAGCTGGATAATCAGCAATATATCGACAACGCGCTGCCGGGACGGATCGAGCATCGCGGGCGCGATGTCGTGAAAGTGATGCTGCCGCTGGTGAAAGAGCTGGCGAAGGTAGAGAAGAAAAGCTGACGGATGCAAATGAACACGCGGCATCACCCGCGTGTTCTCTTTCACACTATTCCCTGAGGAAGCGCTAATCAACCCTCGTGCAATCCGCACTCGCGTTTAAGCCCGAAGAACCGGGTCTCTTCTTCTGCCATGCCCGGCTCCCATTTGCGGGTGGTGTGGGTATCGCCTACCGACAGATACCCCTGATCCCACAGCGGATGGTATTTCAGCCCATGCTTTTGCAGATACTGATACACCGTCCGGTTATCCCAGTCGATAATCGGCAACACCTTGAACACCCCGCGCTGGACCGCCAGCACCGGAAGCGTCGCCCGACTGCCCGACTGCTCGCGGCGCAGACCGGCAAACCACGTCTGCGCGTTCAGCTCTTTCAGCGCCCGGTTCATTGGTTCAACCTTGTTGATCTCATTGTATTTCTCAATGCCCTCAACGCCCTGCTCCCACAGCTTGCCGTAGCGCGCCTCCTGCCAGGCCGCGCTTTCGGCCGCGCGGTAGACCTTCAGGTTCAGCTTGAGCTTGTCCGTCAGCTCGTCAATAAACTGGTAGGTTTCCGGGAACAGGTAACCGGTATCGGTGAGGATCACCGGAATGTCCGGGCGGATCTGATTCACCAGGTGCAAACTCACCGCCGCCTGAATACCAAAGCTTGACGACAGCACATAGTCTCCCGGCAGGTTTTCCAGCGCCCAGGCCACACGCCCTTCGGCGTCGAGCTTTTCCAGTTGGGCGTTGGTTTCCGCGAGTGCCAGAATGCGTTCCACTTTCGGCAATGCATTAAGCGCGTTTAGATCGAGTACGGACATAAGAACCTCGTTTGCCTGTTTTGCCGGGCGGCACTGCGTTTGCCCGGCCTACGGGTTTTACAGGCCCGGATCGCTACGCGCCACCGGGCACCAGGATGTTACTCCCAGAAATCGCGGGCTGGATCGAGCACCGGGCGAATGATGCCCGCACGCACCGTAAAGTCGCCGAAGCCTTCACCCGCTTCGCGCTCTTTCGCCCAGCGCCCTACCAGTTGGTCTAGCGAGTCGAGAATTTCCGACTCGGTAATGTTCTCACGGTACATCCGCGGGATGCGGGTGCCGCTGCGGTTACCGCCGATGTGCAGGTTATAGCGGCCTGGCGCTTTCCCCACCAGCCCCACTTCCGCCAGCATCGCGCGGCCGCAGCCGTTCGGACAGCCGGTGACGCGGGTGACGATATGCTCATCGCTCACGCCATGCTTGCTCATCACCCCTTCCACCTTGTCGATAAACGACGGCAGGAAACGCTCGGCTTCCGCCATCGCCAGCGGGCAGGTCGGGAAGGAGACGCAGGCCATTGAGTTTTCGCGCTGCGGGGTGACGGCATTCATCAGACCATGATCCCGCGCCAGCTTCTCGATCCGCGCCTTCTGATCTTCCGGTACGCTGGCGACGATCAGGTTCTGATTGGCGGTGATGCGGAATTCGCCCTGATGGATCTTAGCAATCTCCAGCAGACCGGTTTTCAGCGGGCGCCCCGGATAATCCAGAATGCGGCCGTTTTCAATAAACAGCGTCAGGTGCCATTTATCATCAATCCCCTTCACCCAGCCGATGCGGTCGCCGCGGCCGGTGAATTCGTACGGGCGGATCGGCTCAAACTTAATGCCTGCCCGGCGCTCCACTTCCGCCTTAAAGGTTTCAACGCCAACGCGCTCAAGGGTGTACTTGGTTTTTGCATTCTTACGGTCAGTACGGTTACCCCAGTCGCGCTGGGTAGTCACGACCGCTTCCGCCACCGCCAGAGTATGCTCCAGCGGCAGATAACCGAATTCGCTCGCCGTGCGGGCGTAGGTTTTTTTGTTACCGTGTTCGATAGAAAGACCGCCGCCCACCAGCAGGTTGAAGCCCACCAGCTTGCCGTTTTCGGCGATCGCCACAAAGTTCATGTCGTTGGCGTGCAGATCGATATCGTTCTGCGGCGGGATCACCACCGTGGTTTTAAACTTACGCGGCAGATAGGTCTGACCGAGGATCGGCTCTTCGTCAGTGGTGGCGACCTTTTTCTGATCCAGCCAGATCTCGGCATAGGCGCGGGTGCGCGGCAGCAAATGCTCGGAGATCTTTTTCGCCCACTCGTAGGCCTCAGCGTGGAGCTGCGATTCGTACGGGTTGGAGGTGCACAGCACGTTACGGTTCATATCGTTGGCGGTGGCCAGCGCGTCCAGCCCCACCGAGTGCAGCATCTGATGCACCGGCTTGACGTTCTTTTTCAGAATACCGTGAAACTGGAAAGTCTGCCGGTTGGTCAGGCGAATACTGCCGTAAATGGTGTTCTCGGCGGCAAACTTATCGATCGCCTTCCACTGGGTGGTGGTGATCACCCCGCCCGGCAGACGGCAGCGCAGGAGCATCGCATGACGCGGCTCCAGCTTCTGAGCGGCGCGCTCCGCGCGGATATCGCGATCGTCCTGCTGGTACATACCGTGGAAACGGATCAGCAGGAAGTTATCGCCTTTAAAACCGCCGGTCAGACCGTCGTTTAAATCTTCCGCAATAGTGCCGCGCAGGTAGTTGCTCTCAAGCTTCATACGCTCGGCATCGGTCAGTTTACCTTCGACCACTAAAGGCCCCGGATGTTTTTCGCTCATTAGTAGACATCTCGCTGATAACGGCGCTCAACGCGCAGCTCACTTAAAAATTCGTCCGCCGCTTCGGCGTCCATCGCGCCGTATTCGGCAATCACTTCCAGTAAAGTCTGTTCCACGTCTTTCGCCATACGATTGGCGTCGCCGCAGACATAAATGTGGGCGCCATCATTGATCCAGCGCCACAGCTCGGCCCCCTGCTCACGCAGTTTGTCCTGCACATAGATTTTTTGTTGTTGATCGCGGGACCAGGCCAGATCGATACGGGTCAGCAGCCCCTCTTTCACATAGCTCTGCCACTCCACCTGATAGAGGAAATCTTCGGTGAAGTGCGGGTTGCCGAAGAACAGCCAGTTCTTACCTGGCGCCCCGTCCGCTGCGCGCTGCTGCATGAAGGCGCGGAACGGCGCAATACCGGTGCCAGGGCCAATCATGATCACCGGCGTCTCCGGGTTAGCCGGCAGACGGAAGTTGTCGTTGTGCTCGATAAAGACGCGGACTTCGCCATCCTCTTCCACGCGGTCGGCGAGGAAGCTGGAGGCGCCGCCAGCCCGGGCGCGGCCTTCGATGTCATAGCGCACCACGCCCACGGTGACATGCACTTCGCTCTCCACTTCCGCCTGCGAGGAGGCAATAGAGTACAGACGCGGCGTCAGCGGGCGCAGCAGACCGATTAACGCCTCGGCGTCCAGCTGCGCGGGGGAGAAACGGACCATATCGACGATCGGCGTCGCGGCGGCATACTGCTGCAGTTGAGCTTTATCGCCCACCAGCGGCAGCAGCGATTCGCTGCGGGTCAGGGTGGCGTAGTTTTCGACGATAGTCGCGGTGTTAACCGTCAGCTCAAAATGCCACTGCAGGGCTTCCGCCAGCGGCAGGGTTTTGCCCTCGACGGTCACCGGCTCGTCGCCTTTCAGCCACAGCAGCTCCACCAGCTCTTTCACCAGCTGAGGATCGTTTTGATACCAGACGCCCAGGGCGTCGCCCGGCTGATAGCGCAGACCGGAATCACCGAGGTCAATTTCGATATGGCGTACATCTTTTTCTGAATCGCGGCCGGTGATTTTCTGGTTGACCGACAGGGTCGCCGTCAGCGGAGCCTCTTTGGTGTAGGGACTGGTGTGAATGTCGTTCACTGCGCCGCTGGCGGACAGCTGAGCGGGCGCGGCGACCGGCGCACGGGCCTTCAGCACCTCAACGACGCGCGCGCGCCATTCAGCGGCCGCGGCCTGATATTCAACGTCGGCGTCGACGCGATCGAGCAGGCGTTCCGCGCCAAGTTCGGCCAGCTTGCTGTCGAAATCTTTGCCGGACTGGCAGAAGAATTCATAAGAGGTATCGCCGAGGCCAAAGACGGCGAATGCGGTCCCGTCCATCTTCGGCGCTTTCTTCGAGAACAGGAACTTATGCAATGCGACCGCTTCTTCCGGCGGCTCACCTTCCCCCTGGGTGGAGGTCACGACCACCAGCAGTTTTTCAGCAGCAATTTGTTTGAATTTATAATCGCCTGCATTCACCAGCTTCACGTTCAGCTTCGCCGCCAGCAGATCGTCGCGCAGCGCTTCGGCGACGCGGCGAGCGTTGCCGGTTTGCGAGGCGGAAATCAGCGTGATCGTCGGGACCTCGGCGGCCGGGGCGGGAACGGCGGCTGCCGCGCCGGACTGCTGATTCAGCACGCCCCAGAAATAGCCAGACACCCAGGCGAGCTGAGTGGGCGTGAAGTCAGTGGTGGCCGCCTGAAGGCGCGCCAGTTGCTCCGGGTTGAGCGGCAGCAAGTTGGAAGGTGGGGCCTGTGTCGTCATGCGTCGTTTGTTCCAGTAAGCAAAGCTGTTATTCGCACCCTGTCAGCGCGACAAAAACAGAAGAGAATAGAAGGTTAACGGCGGGCATAGTAACAATTAAAGAAGGGATGGAAATAATAAATAACCAAATGGACTAACCTGTTTTAGTTGTAGTTATTAACAACAAAATCGATTAAATAACTATTTGAAATATCACAACTTAATTCACTTAACCCAGATAAATGTGTCGATTTTCTGTTCAGGGCCGTTTTAGTTAATGCGAAAAAATGTACTTTCCGGTACCCTACGGCGGTTTTTTTCGTCCTGTTGAGAGTCAATGATGTCCACCACGCTGTTTAAAGATTTCACCTTCGAAGCCGCCCACCACCTGCCGCACGTCCCGGAAGGACACAAATGCGGTCGCCTGCATGGCCACTCCTTTATGGTGCGTCTGGAGATAACCGGTGAAGTCGATCCCCATACCGGGTGGATCATGGATTTTGCCGAGCTGAAGGCCGCCTTCAAGCCGACCTACGATCGCCTGGACCACTATTATCTGAACGATATCCCCGGTCTGGAAAACCCTACCAGCGAAGTGCTGGCCAAATGGATCTGGGATGAGATGAAACCGCGGGTACCGCTGCTGAGCGCGGTGATGGTGAAAGAGACCTGCACCGCCGGCTGCGTCTATCGCGGCGAGTAAGCGAAAAAAAGCCCGGTCAGTACGCTGCCGGGCTTTTTTATCAGGCGATATTCAGATATTTATGCGTCTGCATGGACAGGCGCCAGTTACGGGCGATGCAGGTGTCGATACACAGGCGCGTCGCGTCTTCTTTCTGACTGATTGGCTGCAGGGCGATGATCCGCGGTTTGTCATCGCTCAGCGTTTCCAGCAGCTCGTCCAGCGCTTCGATGTCGCGGACGCGCCCTACCGGATGTTTGATCTCATCCGCCCGCTGCAGGGCCTGAGACAGCACGTCATACCCGCCGCGCATATTCACCTTCGGCGATACCGTCACCCAGGTATGAGGCGTACAGCGAACTTCGTGAGTGCCGCTGGTTTCAATCTGGCAGCTAAAGCCGTTTTGCTCCAGCAGCAAGGTTAACGGCGTTAAATCATGAATACAGGGCTCACCGCCGGTAATGACCACGTGGCGGGCAGTCCACCCCTGACGACCGATAATCGCCAGCAGATCTTCACTGCTTGCCGGCCCCCACTTATCGCTCTCTTTGGTTTTCGCCAGGATGCTGAACAACGACACTTCCCGATCGGCCAGTTTGTCCCAGGTATGCTTGGTGTCACACCACGCGCATCCTACCGGGCATCCCTGCAGACGAATAAAAATGGCAGGCACGCCGGTGAAGTAACCCTCGCCTTGCAGGGTCTGGAACATCTCGTTAATCGGGTACTGCATAGTCATCTCTGTTTAGGGTGATAAACGCTTATTATCGCAGATTTCACTGTCCAGGTCTTGTCCTGCGCTGCGATCGTTTTTTCCCTCACGGCGTCGCTTTCTCTCCCCGGAGGTTATTCATTGTTAATTAAAAGCATGCCTCTGTTTTCGTTTATTTCATTAGTGTGGTAAGGATTAAAATAAACGTCGCGCCATGCCACCGTAAAGAAAGATGTAACAGAAGATGTTTTTCGCGTTATAAACCAGAACATATTAAATGTCAGTATAAAAACAAAAACAGTTTTAAATACAGCAGTGTACAAACTGATACATGAAAGAGTGAATTATTTATCTGGTCTGAGAGTCGAATCCAATCCACCGCCGAAAATAAGCTTAAGCCCCTCTTAATAAAGTCCTGTTGCCCGCCATTTTTTATTTAATCGTCGTTTACTTTGTCCCTCCTAGAATCCCGCAGACCAACCATAATGAGATAGCGTTTATGACCACATTATTCATTACCGGCGTCACCGGTTTTCTGGGCGGCGCGGCGTTAGAGAAAATACTCCATCAGGATAGCCAGTTAGATCTGCTGCTGCTGGTGCGTGCCGACAGTCCCGACGCAGGCCTGGAGCGGGTCAAGGAGAACATGCGTAAGTTCAACATCGCCGAGGAGAAACTGGCGATGCTGCGCCCGCAGCAGATCCTGCTGGGCGATCTCGCCTCTCCGGAGCATTTTCTTAACGACCCGCGGCTTGAGCAAGTCACCCATGTCCTCAACTGCGCCGCTGTCGCCTCGTTTGGCAGCAACCCGCTCATCTGGAAGGTTAACGTTGCGGGTACGCTGCGTCTGGCGCAACGGATGGCGCAGGTGGCGGGCCTGCAGCGTTTTCTGCACGTCGGCACCGCAATGTCCTGCTCACCGGAGCCGGATTCGCTGGTCGCCGAGAGCGCGGAGTTTCGGCAGCGCGCCGAGCATCTGGTGGAATATACCCACTCGAAATCGGCCATCGAGCAACTGATGCAGCAGCACTGCCCTACGCTACCGCTGGTCATTGCCCGCCCTTCTATTGTGGTGGGCCATACCCATCATGGCTGCCGGCCTTCCAGCAGTATTTTCTGGGTGTTCAGCATGGGGCTGATGCTGCAGAAATTTATGTGCGCGATGGAGGATCGGATCGATGTTATTCCGGTGGACTACTGCGCCGATGCCCTGCTGATGCTGCTTAACCAGCCGCTGGCCCGCGGCGAGGTGGTGCATATCTCTGCCGGCGAGGAGAACAGCGTGAAGTTTGCCGAAATCGACCGGGCGATGGCCCTGGCGCTGGAGCAGGCGCCGGTGGGAGACAAGTACGCCCAGGTGAGCTATGAAACGCTGGTCAAAATGCGTCGCGAACTGAAAGGAATTTTTGGGCCGTGCAATGAGCGACTGATGCTGAAAGCGATGCGCTTATATGGCGCGTTCGCCACGCTGAACGTGCGCTTTAGCAACGACAAGCTGCTGAGCATGGGGATGCCAAAACCGCCGCGCTTTACCGATTACATCGACCGCTGCGTGGAAACCACTCGCGGGCTGTCGATCCCTCAGCAAATGGCCGTCGACTTTAAATAATGACCGCAGGCATCAAAAAAATGCCAGCCCGAAGGCTGGCATGGTTATTTCACAAAGACAGGATTAAGCCTGGCCTTTGATCTCTTTACGACCGTTGAACGGCGCTTGCTCACCCAGCGCTTCTTCGATACGAATCAGCTGGTTGTATTTAGCAACGCGGTCAGAACGGCTCATAGAACCAGTTTTGATCTGGCCTGCAGCGGTACCCACAGCCAGGTCGGCAATGGTCGCGTCTTCAGTTTCGCCAGAACGGTGAGAGATGACAGCGGTGTAGCCAGCGTCTTTCGCCATCTTGATAGCCGCCAGAGTTTCGGTCAGAGAACCGATCTGGTTGAATTTGATCAGGATGGAGTTAGCGATGCCTTTTTCGATGCCTTCTTTCAGGATCTTGGTGTTGGTTACGAACAGGTCGTCACCAACCAGCTGGATTTTGTCGCCCAGTACTTTAGTCTGGTAAGCGAAACCTTCCCAGTCAGATTCGTCCAGGCCATCTTCGATGGAGACGATCGGGTACTGTTTGGTCAGCTCTTCCAGGAAGTGAGTGAACTCTTCAGAGGTGAACGCTTTGTTGCCTTCGCCGGCCAGAACGTATTTACCGTCTTTGTAGAATTCAGACGCTGCGCAGTCCATCGCCAGGGTGATGTCTTTGCCCAGCTCGTAGCCTGCAGCTTTAACCGCTTCAGCGATAACAGCCAGCGCTTCGGCGTTGGAACCCAGGTTCGGCGCGTAGCCGCCTTCGTCACCAACGGCAGTGTTCATGCCTTTGGACTTCAGCACTTTCGCCAGGTGATGGAACACTTCAGAACCCATGCGTACAGCTTCTTTCAGGGTCGGCGCGCCAACCGGCTGAATCATGAATTCCTGGATGTCGACGTTGTTGTCAGCGTGCTCACCGCCGTTGATGATGTTCATCATCGGAACCGGCATGGAGTATTTGCCCGGAGTGCCGTTCAGTTCAGCGATGTGCGCGTACAGCGGCAGGCCTTTGGAGGCAGCTGCTGCTTTGGCGTTCGCCAGAGAAACGGCCAGGATTGCGTTCGCACCGAAGTTAGATTTGTTTTCAGTACCGTCCAGGTCGATCATGATCTTGTCGATGCCAGCCTGATCTTTGGCATCTTTGCCCAGGATTGCCTGAGCGATCGGGCCGTTTACCGCAGCAACAGCTTTGGTTACGCCTTTACCCAGGAAACGGGATTTGTCGCCATCGCGCAGTTCCAGCGCTTCGCGGGAACCAGTAGAAGCACCTGACGGAGCAGCTGCCATACCGACGAAACCACCTTCCAGGTGTACTTCGGCTTCAACAGTCGGGTTACCACGGGAGTCGATGATTTCACGACCGATGACTTTAACGATTTTGGACATTAGGTTTTCCTCAGTACAAGTTAAACTAAAACTCCAGACAAACAATGCACCCGGATGGGTGCATTGCCGTTCTAACTCTTTTTACTTCGCCTGGCGTTTCTGGTACTCGCTGGCGGCTTTCACAAAGCCGGCAAACAGCGGGTGTCCATCACGCGGCGTCGAAGTAAACTCCGGGTGGAACTGGCAGGCCACAAACCACGGATGGTTCGGCACTTCGATGATCTCGACCAACTGATCATCCCCGGAACGGCCCGCAACGCGCAGACCGGCAGCTTCAATCGGTTTCAACAACATGTTGTTGACTTCGTAGCGGTGACGATGGCGCTCGGTGATGGTCGGCTCGCCGTACAGCTGGCGTACCAGAGAATCATCATCCAGCTGGCACTGCTGCGCGCCCAGGCGCATGGTGCCGCCCAGATCGCTCTTCTCGGAGCGGACTTCGACGTTGCCATCTTCGTCACGCCATTCGGTAATCAGGGCCACAACCGGGTATTTACAGTCTGGCACAAATTCCGTCGAGTTGGCGTTTTCCATACCCGCTACGTTGCGCGCGAACTCAATCAGCGCAACCTGCATACCCAGGCAAATGCCCAGATAAGGAATATTGTTCTCACGCGCATAGCGCGCGGTGGCGATCTTACCTTCCACACCGCGGTAGCCGAAGCCGCCCGGGATAAGGATAGCATCTAAATCCTTGAGGATTTCGACGCCGCGCGTTTCCACATCCTGCGAATCGATCAGCTTGATGTTGACGGTGACGCGGTTTTTCAGACCACCGTGTTTCAGCGCTTCAATCACCGACTTGTAGGCGTCCGGCAGTTCAATGTACTTACCGACCATACCGATGGTGACTTCGCCTGCCGGATTGGCTTCTTCATAGATTACCTGTTCCCATTCGGCCAGGTTTGCTTCCGGACAAGTTAAGCTGAATCGTTTACAAATATAATCGTCCAGCCCCTGAGATTTCAACAGGCCTGGAATTTTATAAATGGAATCGACGTCTTTCAGAGAAATAACAGCCTTTTCCGGAACGTTACAGAACAAAGCAATTTTCGCCCGTTCGTTGGCCGGAACAGCGCGATCGGAGCGGCAGATCAGGATGTCAGGCTGAATACCGATGGAGAGCAGTTCTTTCACGGAGTGCTGAGTCGGTTTGGTTTTGACTTCGCCCGCGGCGGCCATGTACGGCACCAGAGTCAGGTGCATAAACAGGGTATGCTCGCGGCCAATCTCTACCGCCATCTGACGAATGGCTTCGAGGAACGGCAGGGATTCGATATCGCCGACGGTACCGCCGATCTCCACCAGCACCACGTCATGGCCTTCGCCGCCCGCCAGCACACGCTCTTTGATAGCGTTGGTGATGTGCGGGATAACCTGAACGGTCGCGCCCAGGTAGTCGCCACGGCGCTCTTTGCGCAGCACGTCAGAGTAAATACGGCCGGTGGTGAAGTTGTTGCGGCGAGTCATCTTGGTACGGATGAAACGCTCGTAGTGGCCCAGGTCCAGATCGGTTTCTGCGCCGTCTTCAGTAACGAACACTTCCCCATGCTGGATTGGGCTCATGGTGCCCGGATCGACGTTGATATACGGATCCAGTTTCATGATGGTCACGTTGAGACCACGGGCTTCAAGAATGGCTGCCAGGGAGGCTGCGGCAATGCCTTTACCCAGAGAGGATACGACCCCGCCGGTCACAAAAATATAGTTCGTTGTCATGCTGAACCTGAGAAGTTAGGGTAAAACGATGGAATAACCAGGACGGGAAAGTAGTATACCCGAACATGCGTGACGCCACAAACTTTCATTCTTCCCCTCCCCTTCGTTCTTCAAGTTGCACCTGTGTTGCGACCCGAACAACTCGAAGAGGCAGGCTACATGGTGTTTCAACGACATAACGGAAAGAGAAAATAGACGCTTTTGGCGAAATGTTTTTGACGTAAATCAAGCGCTTGTTATTTATAAAATCACACAAATCGCGCTTGATCACGAAAACTCGTTAGAGATCAGTTTCCTGGCGTTTTACCTGTTGCCATACTTCTTCCATGGTATCGAGGTCGACGCCGGTCATTTCCAGGCCGCGGGCAGCGACAATGCGCTCGACTTCGCGGAAGCGGCGCTCGAATTTGAGGTTCGCCTTCTGCAGTGCCACCTCGGCTTTGACCCCTAAATGGCGGGATAAATTCACCGTGGCGAACAGCAGATCGCCCACTTCCTCTTCCAGTTTCGCTTCATCCACCACCGCCTGCTGCGCTTCATGCATCACTTCATCAATTTCTTCATGCACCTTGTCGAGCACCGGGCCCAGCGAGGTCCAGTCAAAACCGACCGCCGAGCAGCGACGCTGGATTTTATGCGCGCGCATCAGCGCCGGCAGGCTATGCGGAATGTCGTCCAGCGCTGAGTGCTGGGCTTTTTCCGCCCGCTCCGCGCTTTTGATCTGCTCCCAGCGGGCCAGGACTTCGCTGCTGTTTCCCGCGGTGGCATCAGCGAAGATATGGGGATGGCGGCGCTCCAGCTTGTCGCTGATGGCGGCGCAGATATCGTCAAAGTTAAAACGTCCCTCTTCCTGCGCCATCTGCGCATAGAACACCACCTGGAACAGCAGATCGCCCAGCTCACCGCGCAGGTCGTCAAAATCCTCTCGCGAAATGGCGTCCAGCACTTCATAGGTTTCTTCGAGGGTATAGGGGGCGATGGTGGCAAAGGTCTGCTCTTTATCCCACGGGCAGCCGTTTTCCGGGTCGCGCAGGCGGCGCATGATGCCGAGCAAGCGGTCGATTTGGGTCATGTGACAATCCTGGAAATGTAAAAAATAGTCGGCCGGATAAGGCGTTTCGACCTTATCCGACGTGGCGAAATTGCCGGATGGCGGCTTCGCCTTATCCGGCCTGGAGACGAATTAACCGCCGTGCAGACGGCGCGCGTCAATGACATCAGGCACCTGGTTCAGCTTACCGAGCACCCGGCCCAGCACCTGCAGGTTGTAAATCTCGATGGTCATATCGATGGTGGCCAGCTGCTGACGGGTATCGCTGCGGCTGGCAACCCCCAGCACGTTCACCTTCTCATTGGCGAGGATGGTGGTGATATCGCGCAGTAACCCGCTGCGATCGTTCGCCTCCACCCTGACCACCAGCGAATATCCGGCCGAGTAGCTTTCGCCCCATACCGCATCGACGATGCGCTCCGGGGCATGCGACTGCAGTTCAGCGAGCTGATCGCAGTCGGCGCGATGCACGGAAATCCCGCGCCCCTGGGTGATAAAGCCGACGATCTCATCGCCCGGGATCGGCTGGCAGCAGCGGGCAATATGGTGCATCAGATTGCCAACCCCTTCCACCACCACCCGGCCATTGTCCTTGGTGCGGTTCTGCGGAGCATAGGTTTTCTGCTGCAACTGCTTCAGCGCTGCCGCATCCTGCTCGGCGGCGCTCGGTTTATTGAACTGCGCCTGCAGGAAGTTAACCATCTGGTTGAGACGGATATCGCCGCCGCCGATGGCCGCCAGCAGTTCATCGAGCTCGTTGAAGTTGTAGCGCGGCAGCAGGTGCTTTTCCGCATCCTTCAGGCTGATGCCCAGATGCTCCAGCTCGTCGTCAAGGATCTGTCGGCCGGCAAGAATGTTCTTGTCGCGGTCCTGCTTACGGAACCAGGCGTGAATTTTGGAGCGTCCGCGGCTGGTGGTGACATAGCCGAGGTTAGGGTTGAGCCAGTCGCGGCTCGGGTTCGGCTGCTTCTGGGTAATGATTTCGATCTGATCGCCCATCTGCAGCTGATAGGTGAACGGCACGATGCGGCCGCCAATTTTGGCGCCGATGCAGCGATGACCGACGTCGCTGTGGATATGGTAGGCAAAATCGAGCGGCGTCGACCCCGCCGGCAGGTCCACCACGTCGCCTTTCGGCGTAAAGACATACACCCGGTCGTCAAAGACCTGGCTGCGCACTTCGTCGAGCATTTCGCCGGAGTCGGCCATCTCTTCCTGCCAGGCAATCAGCTTGCGCAGCCAGGCGATACGGTCCTCATAGCCGCGGCCGCCGCTGGTCCCCGCTCCCGCGCCCTCTTTGTACTTCCAGTGCGCGGCCACGCCCAGCTCGGCGTCTTCATGCATCTGCCGGGTGCGGATTTGAATCTCCACGGTCTTGCCGCTCGGCCCCAGCACCACGGTATGGATAGACTGGTAGCCGTTGGGTTTCGGGTTGGCCACATAGTCATCGAACTCATCCGGCAGGTGACGGTAGTGGGTATGAACGATCCCCAGCGCGGCATAACAATCCTGCAACCGCTCGGCCACGATGCGCACCGCGCGTACGTCAAACAGCTCGTCAAAGGCGAGGTGTTTTTTCTGCATTTTGCGCCAGATGCTGTAGATATGCTTCGGCCGACCATAGACCTCGGCCTTGACCCCTTCGGCTTTCATTTCTGCCCGCAGGTGGCCGACGAACTCGTCGATATAATGCTCGCGGTCGATACGGCGTTCGTGGAGCAGTTTGGCAATGCGCTTGTACTCTGCCGGGTGCAGATAGCGGAAGCAGTAATCTTCCAGCTCCCACTTCAGCTGGCCGATACCTAAGCGGTTAGCCAGGGGAGCATAGATATTGGTGCACTCTTTCGCCGCCAGCACCCGCTCATCTTCCGGCGCGTCCTTGACCTCGCGCAGATGCGCGATACGTTCGGCAAGCTTGATAACCACGCAGCGGAAATCGTCAACCATCGCCAGCAGCATGCGGCGAATGTTATCCACCTGCTCGGAAGATACCGAGTCGGTATGAGTGGCTTTCAGCTGACGGATGGCGGCCATGTCCCGTACCCCGTGAATCAGGGTCACGACCGATTTACCCACGCTCTCCTGCATGACCTCTTCGCTGACGACTTCGCCATCGGCCAGCGGGAACAGCAGCGCCGCGCGCAGGGTATCGATATCCATACTCAGGGTGGAGAGGATCTCCACCATTTCGACGCCCCGCCACAGCAGCAGGTCCGCCAGCGGGTGTCCTTGCGTTTTTTCGCGACAATAATCCCAGGTTTCGGCTAAGCGCTCACACGACTGCTGGCTGGAAATCCCCAGACTCGCGATCCATTTCTTCGGGTCAAATTCACCAGCTTTATTAAGATGTGCACTTCTTACCGCAACCATTGTCCTCTCCTTAAGGGACCGGCCTGCCGAAGTCGGCAAGCCTCAACTTTCTACATGTCATCCTGCAGGTCGCGTCAGCATTGATGGCCGGGGCGGCTCTTCTGCGACGTTGTGAATGACCTTATGTAAGCCTGCGCTCAAACAACACCATTGATTCCAGATGACCGGTATGCGGGAACATATCCAGCATCGCCAGGCGTTGAATCTGATATCCAGCCTGCAACAGGGTTTCGCTGTCTCGCGCCAGCGTCGCCGGGTTGCAGGAAACATACACCACCCGCCGCGGCGCCAGTTTTATAATATGCGGCATCACGCCCGGCGCGCCGGCGCGGGCCGGGTCCAGCAGCACTTTATCAAAGCCATGCTTCGCCCAGGCCTGGCGGGTGACATCCTCTTCCAGATTTTCATGGAAGAAGGTGACATTTGATAAACTATTGAGGGCGGCGTTTTCCCGCCCCTTCTCCACCAGCGCCGACACCCCTTCCACCCCAACCACGTGGGCGGCGCGAGTCGCCAGCGGCAGGGTAAAATTGCCCATCCCGCAGAACAGATCCAGCACCCGGTCCTCCGGCTGCAGATCCAGCCACGCCAGCGCGGTACGCACCATCTGCTGATTCACGCCGTCGTTGACCTGGATAAAATCCCGCGGACTGAACACTAAGCGTAGTCCGTCTGAGGTATACCATGGCGCTTCGCCGTGAATATGTTCCAGTATCTCGCTTTGCGGCGCGAGGTACAGGGAAAGACCGTGAGTTTGCGAAAAACGTTCCAGTTTTTCCCGGTCAGCCGCCGGCAGCGCAGCGGTATGGCGCAGCACCATCAGTGGGCCGTTGTCCGCCAGCACCAGCTCGACGTGGCCAAGATGGCGTAATGCGCTCAGCGCGCTTAAGCACTCGCGCACGGCGGGCAGCAGCGCCTCAAGTTGGGGCACCAAAACAGGGCACTGCACCACATCGACGATCGCTTTATCGCTGGCCTGACGAAAACCCATCTGCAATTGTTGGGTCTTTGGCTGATAATTCAAGCTTAAGCGCGCGCGCCGGCGATAGCCCCACGGCTCGCCGGCGATGATCTCATCCACCTCGCGCTTCATCAGGCGCGCCAGCGCGGCGCGTTTACTTTGCTGCTGAAGCGTGATGCTGGCATGCTGCTGTTGGCAGCCGCCGCAAACGCCAAAATGGGGGCAGCGCGGCGCCTGGCGCTGCGGGCTGTCGGTCAGACGGCGTTTCACCTGGGCGCGGGCGTACTGCTTTTTGTCTTCCACCAGCACCACCTCTGCCTGCTCCTGCGGCAGCACGCCGCCGATGAACAGCGCTTTCCCCTGGTGGCGGGCCACGCCCTGGCCAAAGGGATCGAGGTCGTTGACTGTAACGGTTATGATCTGGCGCGTCGTCACACGCCGTTTTGCAGAGTAGAATTGCGCCATCGTAGAGAGTTGTCTCAATCAAATAAAACGAGCTCGTTCAGAGCGGCAGCGCCGCGAGGCGCACCGACGCGCACCGAACGATGATGTCTATATTCTCCCATAATGGAACCGCATGACCAACTACAGCCTGCGTGCTCGCATGATGATTCTGATTCTGGCGCCAACCGTCCTGATAGGGCTGTTGCTCAGTGTTTTCTTTGTCGCTCACCGTTATAACGACCTGCAACGTCAGCTGGAGGACGCCGGCACCAGCATTATTGAGCCGCTGGCGGTCTCCAGCGAATATGGCATGAATCTGCAAAACCGCGAATCTATCGGCCAGTTGATCAGCGTTCTGCATCGTCGCCACTCGGAGATCGTGCGGGCCATCTCGGTGTACGATTCGCATAACCGCTTGTTTGTCACCTCCAATTACCAGCTCAACCCCAGCGACCTGCAGATCCCGAAAGGCGAAGCGTTTCCCCGTCGTCTCAGCGTCATCCGCGACGGCGACATGATGATCCTGCGCACGCCGATCGTCTCGGAAAGTTATTCGCCGGATGAATCCCCTGAATCCGATGCCAAAATGCCGGGCAATATGCTGGGCTACGTCGCGCTGGAGCTGGACCTGAAATCGGTGCGCCTCCAGCAGTACAAAGAGATTTTTATCTCCAGCGTGATGATGCTGTTCTGCATCGGTATCGCGCTGATCTTCGGCTGGCGCCTGATGCGCGACGTCACCGGCCCTATCCGCAATATGGTCAACACCGTCGACCGCATCCGCCGCGGACAGCTGGACAGCCGCGTCGAGGGCTTTATGCTAGGCGAACTGGATATGCTGAAAAACGGCATCAACTCGATGGCCATGTCGCTGGCGGCGTACCATGAGGAGATGCAGCACAACGTCGACCAGGCGACCTCCGATCTGCGGGAAACCCTTGAGCAGATGGAGATTCAGAACGTCGAGCTGGACCTGGCGAAAAAGCGCGCCCAGGAGGCGGCGCGCATTAAGTCTGAATTCCTGGCCAATATGTCCCACGAACTGCGCACCCCGCTCAATGGGGTGATCGGCTTTACCCGTCTGACGTTGAAAACCGATCTCAACGCCACGCAGCGCGACCACCTGACCACCATCGAACGCTCGGCCAATAATCTGTTGGCGATCATCAACGACGTGCTCGACTTTTCCAAGCTGGAAGCCGGGAAGCTGATCCTGGAGAGCATTCCGTTCCTGCTGCGCACCTCGCTTGATGAGGTGGTCACCCTGCTGGCGCATTCCGCGCACGATAAAGGGCTGGAGCTGACGCTGAACATTAAGAACAACGTGCCGGATAACGTCATCGGCGACCCGCTGCGTCTGCAGCAGATTGTGACCAACCTCGTAGGCAACGCCATCAAATTTACCGAGCACGGTAATATCGATGTGCTGGTGGAGCAGCGGGCCATCAGTAATTCGCGGGTGCAGATCGAAATTCAGATCCACGATACCGGCATCGGCATCCCCGAGCGCGACCAGTCCCGGCTGTTCCAGGCCTTCCGTCAGGCCGATGCCAGTATTTCACGCCGCCACGGCGGCACCGGGCTCGGGCTGGTGATCACCCAGCGTCTGGTTAAGGAGATGGGCGGCGATATCTCGTTCCACAGTCAGCCAAACCGCGGCTCCACCTTCTGGTTCCATATCAGCCTCGATCTCAACCCGAACGCCATCCCGGATACGCTGAATACCGACGGGCTGGCGGGCAAGCGTCTGGCCTATGTGGAAGCCAACGCGACGGCGGCGCAGTGCACGCTGGAGATGCTGGCCGCCACGCCGCTGGAGGTGATTTACAGCCCCACCTTCTCTTCGCTGGCGGAAGCCCAGTACGACATTCTGCTGGTCGGTATTCCGGTCTCAATGCGCGATTTGTCGCCGCACCGGGAAAAATTAGCCAAAGCCTGCGCGATGTCAGACAACGTACTGCTGGCTCTGCCATGTCATGCCCAGGTCAGCGCCGAAGCCCTGAAGCGCGATGGCATCGCCGCCTGCCTGTTGAAACCGCTCACCACCACCCGTCTGCTGCCGGCGCTAGTGGCCACCCATCATGCGACGGCCTCCGCGCCGTTGACCCAGGCCGACAGCCATAAGCTGCCGATGACCGTGATGGCCGTCGACGACAACCCGGCAAACCTGAAACTCATTGGCGCCCTGCTGGATGACCTTGTGCAGCAGGTGATCCTCTGCGACAGCGGCCAGCAGGCGGTGGACAAGGCCAAGCAACTGCAGATGGATCTGATCCTGATGGATATTCAGATGCCGGATATGGACGGCATCCGCGCCTGTGAGCTTATCCATCATTTGCCGCATCACCAGCAAACGCCGGTTATCGCCGTCACCGCGCACGCCCTGGAGGGCCAGCGCGAGAAGCTACTGAGCGCCGGCATGAACGACTATCTGGCGAAGCCGATCGAAGAAGAGAAACTGCACGCCCTGCTGCTGCGCTATCAGCCTGGAGTACACAGCATCGCCCCGGCGGCGATACCGCCCGCAGAGCCGGTCATCGACCATAACCAGACGCTCGACTGGCAGCTGGCGCTGCGTCAGGCGGCGATGAAGCCGGACCTGGCGAGGGAGATGCTGCAGATGCTGATCGCTTTTATGCCGGAGGTGCGTAACAAAGTGGAAGAGCAACTGGTCGGCGAGCAGCCGGAAGGGCTGGTGGATCTGATCCACAAACTGCACGGCAGCTGCAGCTACAGCGGCGTGCCGCGGCTGAAAAAGCTCTGCCACACTCTGGAGAGCCAGCTGCGCGCAGGCACCGCCGCCGAGGATCTGGAGCCGGAGCTGCTTGAGCTGTTGGATGAGATGGATAACGTGGCGCGCGAAGCCTGCCGGATGGGGGGCTAAAACCACAGGGCTTCCCGGCCTGCACCCGGCTCGCCAGGCATCGCGCCGCCGGGCAAGAAGAGCGGACACGGAACCGCTTTTGTGCCGGGCGGCGGCGACGCCTTGCCCGGCCTACGGTCCGTGCAGCCTGCCGTTAATTTACCCGCTTGCGCTGCGGAAACTGCCGGTGCTGGCGACCTCAACATCGCTTAGACATTCCCGGAAGACCGCGCCAGCCGGGATACCTCGATTACAGCTTACCGCCCATCTGCAAAACCGCGGCGACGTTTCGCGCCGTCATCCGCAGGTTGGCGGCGGCATTGGCCAGCGCTTCATCCAGCGTGCAGATGGTGTACAACACGCTGAATACCGCATCCAGCCCGTGCTGATGCACGACGCCGACATCGGCGGTAAGGCTGCCGGCAATCCCGATCACCGGTACGTTAAATCGCTTCGCCACCCGGGCCACTCCCACCGGCACCTTGCCGTGGATAGTCTGACTGTCGATACGTCCTTCGCCGGTGATCACTAAATCAGCATCCGCCACCCGCTCCGCCAGCTGCAGCGCATCGGTGACAATCTCAATGCCCGGGCGCAGTTGAGCGCCACAAAACGCATACAGCGCCGCGCCCATCCCGCCCGCCGCGCCGCCGCCTTCCAGGCTCAGCACGTCGCAATCTAAATCACGGGCGATGATCCGGGCATAGTGCCGCAGGCCGCTGTCAAGCCGGTCGATCATCTGCGCCGTCGCCCCTTTTTGCGGGCCGAATACCGCGCTGGCGCCCTGCGGGCCGGTCAACGGGTTGGTGACATCGCAGGCCACGTCAATCCGACAATCTGCCAGCCGTGGATCAAGCTCGCCAAGATCGATGCGCGCCAGCGTCTCCAGCGCACCGCCCCCTGGCGCGATTTGCTGACCGTCGGCGGTCAGCAATTTCGCCCCCAGCGCCTGCGCCATGCCGGCGCCGCCGTCATTGGTCGCGCTGCCGCCAATGCCAATAATGATCTGCCGCACGCCAGCGTCCAGCGCATGGCGAATCAGCTCCCCGGTGCCCCAGGAGGTGGTCAGCAGCGGGTTACGCTGCGCCGGGGGAACGCTTTCCAGCCCGCTGGCCGCCGCCATTTCGATAAAGGCGCACTGGCGATCGCCGGACAGCCCATAAAATGCCTCTACCGGCTCCCCCAGCGGCCCGGTCACCGTCAGCGGCACCTGATGCCCGCCGGTCGCCGCCACCATGGCTTCCACCGTCCCTTCCCCACCGTCGGCAACCGGCAGCCTGACATATTCCGCGTCAGGATAAATCTCGCGAAAGCCTTGCTCTATCGCACTGGCTACTTCCAGCGCGGTCAGGCTCTCCTTCCAGGAATCCGGTGCGATCACTATTTTCATCTGCAGTCCTTACTTTGAGCTAACCCCTGTCGCTATCGCGCAATGCCGGCCCCCGCAGAGGCCAGCGGCCTTTTAGCGCACCATGCATGGACGCTTGTTGTCAAAGGTCCAGCCCGGGATCAGGTACTGCATCGCCATCGCATCGTCGCGGGCGCCAAGGCCATGTTTCTTATATAGCTCATTTGCCTGCATTACGCGGTCCATATCCAGCTCAACCCCCAGACCCGGCGTGCTCGGCACCTGCACCATTCCGCCTTTAATTTCAAACGGTTGTTTGGTCAGACGCTGGTTGCCCTCCTGCCAGATCCAGTGGGTATCGATAGCGGTGATCTTGCCCGGCGCCGCAGCCGCGACGTGAGTGAACATCGCCAGCGACACGTCGAAGTGGTTATTGGAGTGCGAACCCCAGGTCAGGCCGAACTCATGACACATCTGCGCCACGCGAACCGACCCCTGCATGGTCCAGAAGTGCGGGTCCGCCAGCGGGATATCCACCGACTGCAGGGAGAGCGTATGGCCCATCTGCCGCCAGTCGGTGGCGATCATATTGGTGGCGGTCGGCAGGCCCGTCGCGCGACGGAACTCCGCCATCACTTCGCGGCCGGAGAAGCCCTGCTCAGCGCCGCACGGATCCTCAGCATAGGCCAGCACTCCCTTCAGCTGCTTGCCAATCTGAATGGCTTCTTCAAGCAGCCAGGCGCCGTTCGGATCGAGGGTCACGCGGGCATTCGGGAAGCGCTTCGCCAGGGCACTGATCGCTTCGGCTTCTTCAAAACCGGCCAGTACGCCGCCCTTCAGCTTAAAGTCGTTGAAACCATATTTTTCATAGGCCGCTTCCGCGAGGCGGACCACCGCATCCGGCGTCATTGCCTCTTCATGGCGCAGGCGATACCACTCGCACTGTTCATCCGGCTGGCTCTGATAGGCCAGCGGCGTGGCGTGGCGGTTACCGATAAAGAACAGGTAGCCCAGCATTTCAACTTCGCTGCGCTGTTGCCCATCGCCGAGCAGCGAGGCGACGTTGACCCCAAGGTGCTGGCCCAGCAGGTCCAGCAGCGCCGCTTCGATCCCGGTCACCACGTGGATGGTGGTGCGCAGGTCAAAGGTCTGCAGGCCGCGGCCGCCGGCGTCACGGTCGGCGAACTGATTGCGCACCGCGCCGAGCACGTTTTTATACTCGCCCAGCGTTTTGCCCACCACCAGCGGAATGGCATCCTCCAGAGTCTGGCGAATTTTTTCGCCCCCCGGAATTTCACCGACGCCGGTATGGCCGGCGTTATCTTTAATAATCACGATATTGCGGGTGAAGTACGGGGCGTGGGCCCCGCTCAGATTCATCAGCATACTGTCATGGCCGGCAACCGGGATCACCTGCATGGTGGTGACAACGGGCGTGGAAGAGAAAGTCGTCATAGCATCATCCTTTTGTAATTAGTGGCGGCCGAAAACAGGACGTTTGCGGTCGAATGTCCAGCCGGGGATCAGGTACTGCATCGGGCCCGCGTCGTTGCGCGCGCCGCCCGGCAGCGCTTTATAGGCCTCATGGGCTCTGCGCACCTGCTCCCAGTCAAGTTCCACGCCGAGTCCCGGCGCGTCTGGCACGGCAATCTTGCCGTTAATAATCTGCAGCGGATTTTTGGTCAGGCGCGCGTCGCCTTCCTGCCAGATCCAGTGGGTGTCGATGGCGGTGGGATGACCCGGCGCGGCGGCGCCGACGTGGGTAAACATCGCCAGGGAAATATCAAAATGGTTGTTGGAATGGCAGCCCCAGGTAAGCCCCCAGTCGTCGCACAGCTGCGCCACTCGTACCGCGCCGGAGAGCGTCCAGAAGTGCGGGTCCGCCAGCGGAATATCGACGGCGTTGAGCATCACCGCATGACCCATCTCGCGCCAGTTGGTGGCGATCATATTGGTGGCGACCGGCAGCCCGGTGGCGCGGCGGAACTCGGCCATCACCTCCCGGCCGGAGAAGCCCTGCTCGGCGCCGCACGGATCTTCGGCGTAGGTCAGAACATCCTGCAGCCCTTTGCACAGGGCGATCGCCTCATCCAGCAGCCAGGCGCCGTTAGGATCGACGGTGATGCGCGCGTCCGGAAAGCGCTTTTTCAGCGCCCGGGCGGTGTCAATTTCCTGCTCGCCGGGCAGCACGCCGCCCTTCAGCTTAAAGTCTTTGAAACCGTAGCGATCCTGAGCGGCTTCCGCCAGGCGCACCACCGCTTCGCTGCTCAGCGCCTGCTGGTGGCGCAGGCGATACCATTCGTGATCGCCCGGCGTATGGTCCAGATAACCCAGGTCGGTTTTCTGCCGATCGCCGATATAGAACAGGTAGCCCAGCACGGTGACGGCATCACGCTGCTTACCCGGGCCCAGCAGCTCGCAGACCGGCACATTGAGCACCTTGCCGAGCAGGTCGAGCAGCGCGGCCTCCAGCGCCGCTACCGCGTTGACTTTCAGTTCGAAGGTCCATGCCCCTTTGCCAAAGGTGTCGAAATCCGCCGCCTGATTGCCTTTGTGCACCTGCTGCACCACGCGATTGAGACGGGCGACCTCCTGACCTACCACCTGCGGGATCGCCGCCAGCAGCGTCTGGTAGATGACCTCTCCGCCAGGGGCTTCTCCCACGCCGGTGTTGCCGGCGTTATCGGTCAATACCACGATATTGCGGGTAAACCAGGCGTTGTGCGCCCCGCCGATGTTCAGCAGCATGCTGTCGTGCCCGGCCACCGGAATGACCTTCATCTCTGTAATAATCGGGCTGGATTGGGTAGTCATGATTAACGCCCCGCGACAGGTTTCAGTTCAATACGTTTGATGTCGCCCACCAGCACCAGGTAGCTCAGCACCGCCACCAGGGCATGAATGCCGACGTAAACCAGCGCCCCGTTGAACGAGCCGGTGGTGCCGACGATATAGCCGATAGCGATCGGGGTGACGATACCGGAGATATTGCCAAACATGTTGAACAGACCGCCGGAAAGACCGCTAATCTCTTTCGGCGCGGTATCCGCCATCACCGCCCAGCCAAGCGCGCCAATCCCTTTGCCGAAGAAGGCCATCGCCATAAAGCCAATCACCATCCACTCCACGTTGACATAGTTACACATCAGCATGGTCATGGAGAGCAGCATCCCCAGCACAATCGGCGTTTTGCGGGCAATGTTCAGCGAGCCGGTGCGGCGCATTAACCAGTCAGAGATCACCCCACCCAGCACCCCGCCGACGAAGCCGCACACCGCCGGAATGGAGGCGACAAACCCCGCTTTAAGGATCGACATGCCGCGCGCCTGCACCAGGTAAACCGGGAACCAGGTGATAAAGAAGTAGGTCAGGGCGTTAATGCAGTACTGACCGATATAGATGCCGATCATCATCCGCGATCCGATCAGCTGCTTGATCTGGCCCATTTTGACGCTGAACGGCACCTTCTGCGCGCTGCTCTTTTGATCCATGTTGATCAGGGCGCCGCCTTCGGCGATATATTCCAGTTCCTTCTTGTTTACCCCCGGATGGTTGTTCGGATCGTGGATCACTTTCAGCCAGACAAAGCTAATCACAATCCCCAGGCCGCCCATAAAGAAGAAGACGTGCGACCAGCCCACCTCATGCGTCAGCCAGCCCATGATCGGCGCGAAGATAACGGTGGCAAAGTACTGGGCGGAGTTAAAGATCGCCACCGCCGTGCCGCGCTCCTGCGCCGGGAACCAGGCGGCCACGATACGGCTGTTACCCGGGAATGACGGCGATTCGGCCAGGCCAACGAGGAAGCGCAGGGTAAACAGCGCGACGATAATGCCAAAGCCGCTGAAGATGTCGACGAAGCCCTGCAGCAGGGTAAACATCGACCAGATGAAAATCGACCAGAAATAGACGCGCTTCGAACCGAAGCGGTCGAGCAGCCAGCCGCCCGGGATCTGGCCGATGACATAAGCCCATGAGAACGCGGAGAAGACATACCCCATTCCCACCGGATCCAGGCCGATATCTTTGGCCATTTCCGAACCGGCGATCGACAGCGTCGCCCGGTCGCCATAGTTAAAAGAGGTGACGATAAACAGCATCACCACTATCCAGTAGCGGGCGTTGGTGCGCTTTTCAGCCGCCGTCGCCGCCTGACTTAATGAACTCATTGTTGTACTCCTGAATCATAGCGTTTAGCTACGTTCATTCTGAACAGCACAACCTGTAGGGTAATCAGAATGACGTGGTCGTGTTTTGATAGTTGTCGTTATATCTGGCACTGCATTTATCACTGGCTGGAGCAGTATATGAAGAGGCACACCGCGGCTCACCGTGCATCTACACAGCTTTTACGCCGCTATTGCAGGTGGTTTATGGCGTATGCCTGAAAGAATGGGGGGAAGTTCACGGAAATGAAAAACCAGCGCCGCGGGTGGTCAAAAGCGCAGCAATAAGAGCCGGAGTGTGAAATACCTCTCTTGACCCGGTGAAACCGGCTGGCTTAACCCATGATATTGCTAAGGATATTGTGCATTTGCCTGAAGGCGTGCCGCCCGGAAAGGGATACACTTTTGCTGTCCGCGTATCTGGCCGCGACATCTTGAAAGGGCGCCCTCTGCGTAGGGAGAGGGCAGCGCTTTTATTCCAGCAGGGTAGCCCACTGCTCAACCCATGGATTAGAGACGCTCTCCGGCTCCGGATCTTCGCTGGCGTCAATCTTCAGCATCTCGCCGATGCGCTTCGCGCCCTGCTCCTGCAGCAGTTGATCGAACTTCAGGCCTCCGCCGCAAAAGTTGGCGTAGGTGCTGTCGCCCAGCGCGATAATGCCGTAGCGCAGGTGAGGCTGATACATATCTTTAATGCCCTCATACAGCGGGACGATGCTGTCCGGCAGATCGCCCTGCCCGGTGGTGGAGGTGACCACCAGCACATACTTACCCGTGTAGGACTCCCAGTCGTTGACCTGCGGATCCTCATACACGGTAGCCTTGTGTCCCAGTCCGCTGAGGATCGCTTCCGCTTCTTCCGCGACCAGCAGCGAGTTGCCGTACATGGTGCCGACAAAAATTCCGACTTCCGCCATGCTATTATCTCCCTGGATTGACCTTATTCTCTTCATCCTGACCGCAGTCGTCGGCAAACTCAACCCTTTCATTTAGCGGGAGAAGCCCGCGCCAGCCAAACTGCGACAGCGCACGCATCCAGACGTCGTCAAAACCGGCGCGCAGGGTCAGCGGCTCACCGGTAAAGGGATGGGTTAACGACAGTTCGCTGGCGTGCAGCATCAGGCGGTGACAGCCGAAATGCTCCGCGGCGCTGCGGTTTTGCCGCAGATCGCCGTGCTTGCTGTCGCCGAGGATCGGATGACGCAGGTGGGCCAGATGGCGGCGCAGCTGGTGCTTGCGGCCGGTTTTCGGCTCCAGTTCCACCAGCCCGTAGCGGGTGGTGGGATAACGCCCGGTCGCCACCGGCATCTCCACCGTCGCCAGACCACGGTAATGGGTCACCGCCGGCTGCGGCCCTTTGTCTTCGCGGGCGAACTTATCGGCGATTTTATCCAGCTCTTCCACCAGCGGATAATCGAGCAGCGCCTCTTCCATCAGCCAGCCGCGGACGATCGCATGGTAGCGCTTCTGGATCTGATGCTGCTCGAACTGCTGCGCCAGCAGGCGACCCGCCTCGCTTGACAGCCCCATGAGCAGGACGCCGGAGGTGGGCCGGTCGAGGCGATGGGCGGTAAAAACGTGCTGGCCGATCTGGTCGCGCACGGTCTGCATCACCACCACTTTCTCATCGCGATCGAGCCAGCTGCGATGCACCAGCCAACCCGACGGTTTGTTGACCGCCACCAGCCAGTCGTCCTGGTAGATTATCTCCAGCATCAGGCCTGCTCACCGGCAAACAGCGCGTCCAGCAGCAGCAGCTCCGCCAGCATGGATTCGCGAACCGGGTGGGCTTGATCCAGCGCCATTTCGTAATACGGCGTAACGGCGAAATTTTGCGGCAGCGGCTGGCCGCTCTCCAGCAGCTGATGCATACGCGGGATCAGGACCCACTGCAGCCACTCCAGCGGCTCCAGGGTATCCAGGCAAAACGGCTTATCGCTGGCGAAGGCGCTGCTGTCCGGCGCCGTCTCCTGCCAGTGCTCTGTTTCGCGCAGCAGGGCTTCAATGGCGCGCAGGCGATCGCGCACGCTATCGTCAAGAGTCATGGGGGAAACCTCGATGAGTTAAAAACCGGGCGCAGGATAGCAAATCCGCAGGAGAAATAAAAAAAGGGAGCACTGTATAAACAGTGCTCCCGGTTCGTTTTGCAGCATTCCCGCTACATTGGTGCTCCCTGCTCGTCCTTGAAAACTTTTCCTGAGGTCTCCTGACCATGTTCATCCATAAACTCGTGCATCCTGCTTTCACACCACCCCGATGCGAAATGACTTATCCTTAAGTTTGTCCCGATCTTCCAGATCCACCGTTCATCCTGAGCGGCTCTCATTCTCCATCCTGGAGGTGTCCATTACGCGATCCTGCGTTATCCTTGCTTCATCCTGAAGCCTGTCCTTGCAACGCCATCCTGGCGGGTCCTACAGAAGCGCCATCATCCTGATGTTCGCTTCATTTCGCGACTTCCTGTCGACAGACATAGGA
Source organism: Klebsiella sp. GB_Kp056 (assembly GCF_040064755.1). Lineage (NCBI taxonomy): Bacteria > Pseudomonadati > Pseudomonadota > Gammaproteobacteria > Enterobacterales > Enterobacteriaceae > Klebsiella > Klebsiella sp. GB_Kp056. The sequence continues at coordinate 105,031 of NZ_JBEAJA010000059.1, forward strand.
TCACTGATTCTGCCTCTTCTTACAACCCTTCTTGAGACAATCTCTTAAGATTAGTCCCCACTCAAAAGGACGAAAAAATAAAAATCCAATTTAATACCAATAAGTTAACAAAAAAAGATTGGATTAAATTTGCCTTAAATGATGATGATCTCTTACAGGTTTTGTAAGAGATCTCTCACAAATGACCAGGCAGACTGGATTACAGAACCGGCTCAAGCTGGTTGAGGAAACCCGCAAGCGAGGGGGAAAGGGTGATGCGTTTGGCGGTGCCGAGGGTCTCTTTGACGACTTCACCGCTGAGATTACAGACGGAAATGACATCCAGTTCACTCTCGAGGGTGGCGATAAACAGCGTCGGCGCCAGCTTCAGCCGCTTCTGCACCACCAGATGCCCGATGAGGTTTTCCTGCACCCGCTGGAAATCCTCTTCACTCCAGGTCTGCAGCAGCGTTAGCGTTTCGCCGGCAAACCGGCCGGTCATATCGCCGGCAAACTGAGTGGTATAATAAGAATGAAGCGGCTGTTGTACCACAATATCCAGGGCGCGTTCAACCGCGCTGATATTTTGCGCCAGCGAAAACGGCTGCGGCTGCCAGAACACGGCCTCGCCCTGGGTGTCGACGACGCAAGGCGACGGGACGCCATAAAGCTCTTCACTGCGCGGCAGGCTGTGGCGCTGCTGCTGCCAGGCGGCGCAATAACGTTGGGTAAAAGCATGCAGCGCTTCTGCGGTCTGATGGTCCACCGGTTTCTCTCTTCACGTTAGACAGGATACACTGGGGTCATAGTGTACCCGCTTTACTATGGTGAAACATGTCTTCTTACGATAATCATCAGGCGCTGGCCGGCCTGACGCTCGGTAAATCAACCGATTACCGCGATACCTATGACGCCTCGCTGCTGCAGGGCGTTCCGCGCAGCCTTAACCGCGACCCGCTTGGCCTGCATGCCGACAACCTGCCGTTTCACGGCGCCGATATCTGGACGCTTTACGAACTCTCCTGGCTGAACGGCAAAGGCCTGCCGCAGGTGGCCGTCGGCCACGTCGAACTGCCCGACACCAGCGTCAATCTGGTGGAGTCAAAAAGCTTTAAGCTTTATCTCAACAGCTTTAACCAGACGCGTTTCGCCAGCTGGCAGGAGGTTGAAGAGACGCTGACCCGCGATCTGAGCGCCTGCGCCCAGGGCGAGGTCAAGGTCTCGCTGTATCGGCTGGATGAACTGGAAGGCCAGCCGATTGCTCACCTCCACGGTGCCTGCATCGACGATCAGGATATCGAGATCGATAACTATCAGTTCAGCGCCGACTACCTGCAGGGCGCCGCCAGCGGCAAAATCGTGGAAGAGACGCTGGTCAGCCATCTGCTGAAGTCCAACTGCCTGATCACCCACCAGCCGGACTGGGGCTCGGTGCAGATCCAGTATCGTGGGGCGAAAATCGACCGCGAGCAGCTCCTGCGCTATCTGGTCTCGTTCCGCCACCATAACGAATTCCATGAGCAGTGCGTCGAGCGCATCTTTAACGATATTCTCCGTTTCTGCCAGCCGGAATCGCTTTCCGTTTACGCCCGCTATACGCGACGCGGCGGTCTGGATATCAACCCCTGGCGCAGCAACGGCGACTTTTCCCCTGCCACCGGCCGCCTCGCCCGACAATAATAAACATTTTCACAATTTGCGTGCGTTTAGACGCGCGCAAGGTTGTGGAAACGCCGCTCGCAGGGCTATTGTAATCACAGGAAGACCATAAGCGTCCTGTAAGGAGTTCACTTGATTACACATGTTAGCCCGCTTGGTTCAATGGATATGCTGTCGCAGCTGGAAGTGGATATGCTTAAGCGCACCGCCAGCAGCGATCTGTATCAACTCTTTCGCAACTGCTCGCTTGCTGTGCTCAACTCGGGGAGCCTGACCGATAACAGCAAGGAGCTCCTGTCCCGTTTTGAAAATTTCGATATTAACGTGCTGCGTCGCGAACGCGGCGTGAAGCTGGAACTGATCAACCCGCCGGAAGAGGCCTTCGTTGACGGGCGCATTATTCGTTCCCTGCAGGCCAACCTGTTTGCCGTGCTGCGCGATATCCTGTTCGTGTACGGCCAGATCCACAATACCGTTCGCTTCCCGAACCTCGATCTCGAAAGTTCGGTCCATATCACCAACCTGGTGTTCTCGATCCTGCGCAACGCCCGCGCGCTGCACGTCGGCGAAGCGCCGAACATGATCGTCTGTTGGGGCGGCCACTCGATCAACGAAAACGAATACCTCTACGCCCGCCGCGTCGGTACGCAGCTGGGACTGCGGGAACTCAACATCTGCACCGGCTGCGGGCCTGGCGCAATGGAAGCGCCGATGAAAGGCGCCGCCGTCGGCCACGCGCAGCAGCGCTACAAAGACAGCCGCTTTATCGGCATGACCGAACCATCCATTATCGCTGCGGAACCGCCAAACCCGCTGGTCAATGAACTGATCATCATGCCGGACATCGAAAAGCGTCTGGAGGCCTTCGTGCGCATCGCCCACGGGATCATCATCTTCCCGGGCGGCGTCGGCACCGCCGAAGAGCTGCTTTACCTGCTGGGTATTCTGATGCATCCGGATAACAAAGCGCAGGTGCTGCCGCTGATCCTCACCGGACCGAAAGAGAGCGCTGACTACTTCCGCGTGCTGGATGAATTTATCACCCATACTCTGGGCGAATCCGCCCGTCGCCACTACCGGATCATCATCGACGACCCGGCGGAAGTGGCGCGGCAGATGAAAAAAGCGATGCCGCTGGTGAAAGAGAGCCGTCGCGAGACCGACGACGCCTACAGCTTCAACTGGTCGATTCGTATCTCGCCGGACCTGCAGATGCCGTTTGATCCGACCCATGAAAACATGGCCAACCTCAAACTCTCCCCGGACCAGCCGGTGGAAGTGCTGGCCGCCGACCTGCGCCGCGCCTTCTCCGGCATTGTCGCGGGTAACGTCAAAGAGGTGGGCATCCAGGCCATCGAGCAGTACGGTCCTTATAAGCTGCACGGCGACCCGGAGATGATGCGCCGCATGGACGATCTGCTACAGGGCTTCGTCGCCCAGCACCGCATGAAGCTCCCGGGCGGCACCGCCTATATTCCCTGCTACGAAATCATCGCCTGATTTCCGTCCCGCCGGGGCAGAGCCTGTTGCCCCGGCGGGCACGCTTTCTCTGACTTCCAAAACGCGCTAAAAAACTTTCTGTTACTCATCAAACAGCTGAATTATTTTTACATAGCCAATCGTTTGCGTTGGTAAAAACTGCGACAATTATCACTGCAAAAAATGGTTTTAAGCGCAAAAACGTCGACCACTTCTCTTTTTTACAGTAAATCCCTCGTTATTACGCCGCCCAGCTTTTATCTCATATGCTGCAAATGGTAGCCTGCGCGCCACAAATCGCTGGCTGATCACCAGAAACAGGCTGTTGGACTAAAAATACGCACATTGAAAGTGGATTATTGCATTTGAGATCGCGATCACTGATGCATAAACCATATAAATGTATCTTTCCGGCCCAATTATTACGGAGAAAATTTCTAAAAAAACCGTAATTAAACGAATTTCGTGTTACGCAATTGTATTTGTTCATTAGATTTTGTTGATTCCTCCAGGAGATACAGATGGAAACCACTCAAACCAGCACCATCGTTTCGGGCGAAACCCGCAGCGGATGGCGTAAAACCGACACCATGTGGATGCTGGGCCTGTACGGTACAGCGATCGGCGCGGGCGTCTTGTTCCTGCCGATCAACGCCGGCGTCGGCGGCATGATCCCCCTGATTATCATGGCGATTCTGGCCTTCCCGATGACCTTCTTCGCCCACCGCGGTATGACCCGCTTCGTGCTCTCCGGCAAAAACCCGGGCGAAGACATCACTGAAGTGGTTGAAGAACACTTCGGCGTAGGCGCAGGTAAGCTGATTACCCTGCTCTACTTCTTCGCTATCTACCCAATCCTGTTGGTCTACAGCGTGGCGATCACCAATACCGTCGAAAGCTTCATGGCGCACCAGCTGCACATGACGCCGCCGCCGCGCGCGATTCTGTCGCTGATCCTGATCGTCGGCATGATGACCATCGTGCGTTTCGGCGAGCAGATGATCGTGAAAGCGATGAGCATTCTGGTGTTTCCGTTCGTTATCGCCCTGATGATTCTGGCGCTGTACCTGATCCCGCAGTGGAACGGCGCGGCGCTGGAGACTCTCTCCCTGAGCGGCGCCTCCGTCACCGGCAACGGCCTGCTGATGACCCTGTGGCTGGCGATCCCGGTCATGGTCTTCTCTTTCAACCACTCGCCGATCATCTCCTCCTTCGCGGTTGCCAAGCGTGAAGAGTACGGCGAAGGCGCCGAGAAAAAATGCTCCAGCATCCTGGCTCGCGCTCATATCATGATGGTGCTGACCGTGATGTTCTTCGTCTTCAGCTGCGTCCTGAGCCTCTCTCCGGCAGACCTGGCGGCGGCGAAAGAGCAGAACATCTCGATTCTGTCTTACCTGGCGAACCACTTTAACGCGCCAATCATTGCCTGGATGGCGCCGATCATCGCGATGATCGCCATCACCAAATCCTTCCTCGGCCACTACCTGGGCGCCCGCGAAGGCTTTAACGGCATGGTGATTAAGTCCCTGCGCGGTAAAGGCAAATCTATCGAAATCAACAAACTGAACAAGCTGACCGCGCTGTTCATGCTGGTGACCACCTGGATTGTCGCGACGCTGAACCCGAGCATCCTCGGCATGATCGAGACCCTTGGCGGCCCGATTATCGCGATGATCCTGTTCCTGATGCCGATGTACGCGATTCAGAAAGTGCCGGCGATGCGTAAATACAGCGGCCACGTCAGCAACGTCTTCGTGGTGATTATGGGTCTGATTGCCATCTCCGCGATCTTCTACTCGCTGTTCAGCTAATTCAGTCAACACCTCCCCCCGCGCCGCTGAACGGCGGCGCGCTTTCCGACAGCACGGGAATACATATGATCAGCGTATTCGATATCTTTAAAATCGGCATTGGCCCTTCCAGCTCCCATACCGTTGGACCGATGAAAGCGGGCAAACAATTCACTGACGACCTGATCGCGCGCGGCCTGCTGGCCGAGGTGAGCAAAGTGGTCGTCGACGTCTACGGCTCCCTCTCCCTGACCGGTAAAGGCCACCATACCGATATCGCGATTATCATGGGGCTTGCCGGCAACCTGCCGGACACCGTCGACATCGACGCTATCCCTGGCTTTATTCAGGACGTTAACACCCATGGTCGCCTGATGCTGGCCAACGGCCAGCACGAAGTGGACTTCCCGGTCGATCAGTGCATGAATTTCCATGCCGACAACCTGTCGCTGCATGAGAACGGCATGCGCATCACCGCCCTGGCCGGCGACCAGGCGCTCTACAGCCAGACGTACTACTCCATCGGCGGCGGCTTTATCGTCGATGAAGCGCACTTCGGCCAGACTACCGACGCGCCGGTGGCCGTCCCTTATCCTTATAAAAACGCCGCCGACCTGCAGCGTCACTGCCGCGAAACCGGGCTGTCGCTCTCCGGCCTGATGATGCAGAACGAACTGGCGCTGCACAGTAAAGAGGCGCTGGAGCAACACTTCGCCGCGGTGTGGGAAGTGATGAGCGCCGGTATTGAGCGCGGCATCACCACCGAAGGCGTCCTGCCGGGCAAACTGCGCGTTCCGCGCCGGGCTGCCGCGCTGCGCCGCATGCTGGTGAGCCAGGACACCACCAACAGCGACCCGATGGCGGTGGTCGACTGGATCAATATGTTCGCCCTCGCGGTGAACGAAGAGAACGCCGCCGGCGGCCGGGTGGTGACGGCGCCGACCAACGGCGCCTGCGGTATCGTGCCGGCAGTGCTGGCCTATTACGACAAGTTTATCCGCAAGGTGAACAGCAACTCCCTGGCGCGCTATATGCTGGTGGCCAGCGCGATTGGTTCGCTCTATAAGATGAACGCCTCGATCTCCGGCGCCGAAGTGGGCTGCCAGGGTGAAGTGGGCGTCGCCTGCTCGATGGCGGCGGCCGGTCTGGCTGAACTGCTGGGCGGCAGCCCGGGCCAGGTGTGCATCGCGGCAGAGATCGCCATGGAGCATAACCTCGGTCTGACCTGCGACCCTGTCGCCGGCCAGGTGCAGGTGCCGTGCATCGAACGCAACGCTATCGCCGCTGTGAAAGCGGTCAACGCCGCACGAATGGCGCTGCGCCGGACCAGCGAGCCGCGCGTCTGCCTCGATAAAGTCATTGAGACCATGTACGAAACCGGCAAAGACATGAACGCCAAGTACCGGGAAACCTCTCGCGGGGGGCTGGCGATGAAAATTGTCGCCTGCGATTAACCTGCAGGCCCGCCGCGCGTCGCCGCGGCGGGCCTGCTTTTGACCGGAATCCTGCCTGATTTGCGAGTGTGATTCCCGATCCTCGCTCTACCAATGGCCTCGAATCACCACCGATGTTACCCTAAAGGCGCTGAGAATAAGGGGGTATCCGTGGCTGTTCATCTGTTAATCGTCGACGCGTTAAATCTGATCCGCCGCATCCACGCGGTACAGGGCTCGCCCTGCGTCGATACCTGCCTGCATGCGCTGGAGCAGCTGATCGTCCATAGTCAGCCCACCCACGCGGTGGCGGTGTTTGATGATGAGGATCGCGCCCACGGCTGGCGCCACCAGCGCCTGCCGGAGTACAAAGCCGGCCGCGCGCCGATGCCGGAGACCCTGGTCGCCGAGATGCCGGCGCTGCGGGCCGCCTTCGAGCAGCGGGGGATCCGCTGCTGGGCCTCGCCGGGCAGCGAAGCGGATGACCTCGCCGCCACCCTGGCGGTGAAGGTGGCCCAGGCGGGCCATCAGGCCACCATTGTCTCCACTGACAAAGGCTACTGCCAGCTGCTGTCGCCCACCATCCGCATCCGCGACTACTTTCAGAAGCGCTGGCTGGACGCCCCCTTCATCGCCAGCGAGTTCGGCGTCACCCCGGAGCAGCTGGCGGATTACTGGGGGCTGGCGGGGATCAGCAGCTCGAAGGTGCCGGGCGTAGCGGGCATTGGCCCCAAAAGCGCCGCCCAGCTGCTGAACGAGTTCCAGGACCTGGAGGGGCTGTATGCCCGCCTGGCCGAGGTCCCGGAAAAGTGGCGCAAAAAGCTGGCAACGCATCAGGAAATGGCCTTCACCTGCCGGGAAGTCGCCCGCCTGCAGACCGACCTACAGCTGGACGGCAATCTGCAGCAGCTGCGGCTGACGCGCTGACCCTACCCGAGCGCGGCGCCGGCGCAGCGGCACTGCCTGCTTCGGCCGGGGCGGCCCCTCACCAGGCCGCCTGATATAACCCGACGATATCGGCCAGGCTCGCCTCGCGCGGGTTGCCGCCGGTACACACATCCGCCAGCGCCGCCTGGGCCAGCGCCGGAATATCCTCTTTCCTGACGCCCACCTCGCGCAGATGGCCGGGAATACCGACATCACGGTTGAGCTGGCAGACCGCCTCCACCGCCGCCAGGCGCGCGGCGGTCAGGCTTAACGCTTCCACCCTGACGCCCATCGCCCTGGCGATATCGCGATATTTTTCCCCGGTCGCCTCAGCATTAAAGCGCATCACGTGCGGCAGCAGGATGGCATTCGCCACACCGTGCGGCGTGTTGTAAAAAGCGCCGAGCGGATGCGCCATGCCGTGCACCAGGCCAAGCCCGACGTTGGAAAATCCCATCCCCGCCACATACTGGCCGAGCGCCATGGCTTCCCCCGCTCCGGCGTCTCCGGCAACCGAGCCGCGCAGCGCGCTGGCGATGATCTCGATGGCTTTGAGGTGCAGCGCATCGGTCAAAGCCCAGGCGCCGCGGGTGAGGTACCCTTCGATAGCGTGCGTCAGGGCGTCGACGCCGGTCGCCGCCTTCAGCGCCGGCGGCATGGCGTCCATCATATCGGCATCGATAAAGGCCACCTGCGGAATATCGTGCGGGTCGACGCAGACAAACTTACGCCGCTGTTCTTCATCGGTGATGACATAGTTAATCGTCACCTCCGCCGCGGTACCCGCGGTGGTCGGCACCGCGAAGATCGGCAAGCTGGGCTGACGGGTGGGCGACAGCCCCTCCAGGCTGCGGACATCGGCGAACGCCGGGTTACGCTGAATAATACCGATCGCCTTACAGGTATCCTGCGGCGAACCGCCGCCGATGGCGATCAGGTAATCCGCCCCGCTGCGCTGAAAGGCCTGCAGCCCCTGCTGGACCACGGCGATGGTGGGATTGGGGATCACGTCGCTGAACATGTCCCATGCCAGCCCGGCGGCGTCCAGTTTGTCAGTGACTTTTGCCGCTACGCCGCACTGCGCGAGGGTGCTGTCGGTCACGATCAATGCCTTGCGATAACCGCGCCGCAGCACTTCATCGGTTAATGCGTTTATCGCCCCCCGGCCAAACCACGCCGTTTCGTTGAGGATCATTCGGTTTGCCATCGCGTCTCTCCTGTTAGCGTTGCGGCATCACTCTTCAATGCGTAATCCGTAGGTTTTGAACTTCTCCAGCACGATGGCGATCGCCTCGTCATCCAGCACCGGTACCGGGTCGGTAATCGCCAGCGTGCTGAGATAGAGCTGGGCCAGGACTTCCACTTCATGCGCCAGCCAGAGCGCTTTCTCCAGGCTGGCCTCGCAGGCGATCAGGCCATGATGCTGCAGCAGCGTGGCTTTGCGGTGCTTCAGCGCCACCGCGACATGCTCAGACAGTTCGCGGGTGCCGAAAGTGGCATAGGGCGCGCAGGGGATCGAATTCCCGCCCGCCGCGGCGATCATATAGTGGATGGCCGGAATGGGCCGGTTGAGGATCGACACCGCCGTACAATGCACAGCGTGATTGTGGACCACCGCCTGGGCATCGGGCCGCGTCTGGTAGGCCGCCTGATGGAAACGCCATTCGCTGGAGGGAAGTTTTCCCTGCTCATGCTGGCCGTCGGCATCAATAAAGACGATCTTCTCTTCCGTCAGTTTTTCATACGGGATGCCGGTGGGCGTGATCAGCATCCCCCCCTGATAGCGCACGCTGACATTGCCGGCGGTCCCCTGATTTAACCCCAGGCGGGTCATTTCCAGGCAGGTATCGATAATCTGCCGGGCCAGTCTGTTTCTTTCCATTGCTTTCCTCTTTTGGCGACTCATCATCCGTCAACGGCAGGGCAACGCAATTATTGTCGGCTACCGTGGGATAGGTTGAATAATGATCTCCATCTTCAGCCTGAATAATCACAGGGGAATTTTCATCGCCATATTTTGTGAACCACGTCAATTATTCCGCTCTAAAAAAAGAGATCAGACTGGTTAATCGACCATTTAAAATGCCCGTTCTTAAAAATATTCCATCAAGCGGGCATTTTATTTTCCTGTAACATTTGCCCGTTTTCCACGATATATATTCAATCGGTCATTGGCGTTGTGGTTTTGTGAATTTATTTTCTCAAACGGTCAGCGATTTTGAAAAATTAAAGTGACAATTATCACATAAAATGGTCCGCAGAGCGTTAAGTGTGACCCTCATCATATTAACAGGCGGTTTTTATTTGAAAATGAAGCCATGAGTTCCGCCGTGACTTTCATTTCACTCACCGGCGCGTCACCTGAGCTCACTTAATTTTGCGGTCTGCTGCAGCACCAGACTGCGCCCTGAATGCTGTTGTAACTGCTTCTGAAATGATGAGGACGCTATGGGAAACACAACGATACCAACGCAAAGTTACCGCGCCATGGAGAGCGGGCAGAGTAAGAGCTATATTATTCCTTTTGCTCTGCTATGCTCCCTCTTTTTTCTGTGGGCCGTGGCCAATAATCTTAATGATATTTTATTACCGCAATTTCAACAGGCCTTTACGCTGACTAACTTTCAGGCCGGATTAATCCAGTCAGCTTTTTATTTTGGCTATTTTGTTATTCCCATCCCCGCCGGGATGCTGATGAAAAAATTCAGCTATAAAGCAGGCATTCTTACTGGCCTGTTTTTATATGCCTGCGGCGCCGCGCTGTTCTGGCCTGCCGCGGAAGTGATGAATTACACCCTATTTCTGATTGGATTATTTATTATCGCCGCCGGGCTTGGCTGTCTGGAAACCGCGGCCAACCCGTTTGTCACCGTTCTCGGTCCGGAAAGCGGCGGTCACTTCCGTCTTAATCTGGCCCAGACTTTTAACTCATTTGGCGCCATTATCGCCGTGGTATTTGGCCAGAGCCTTATTTTGTCCAACGTCCCGCATCAGCCGCAGGAGGTGCTGGATAGCTTGACCCCAGAACAGCTCGGCGCCTGGAAGCACAGCCTGGTTCTGTCGGTACAAACCCCCTATATGATTATCGTGGCCATCGTGCTGCTGGTCGCCCTGCTGATCGTCTGCACCCGCTTCCCGTCGCTGCAAAGCGATGACCACGGCGACAGCGCGCAGAGCACTTTTCTCGCCTCGCTGTCGCGCCTGATGCGCATCCGCCACTGGCGCTGGGCGGTTCTGGCCCAGTTCTGCTATGTCGGCGCGCAGACCGCCTGCTGGAGCTATCTGATTCGCTACGCTGTCGAAGAGATCCCGGGCATGACGGCCGGTTTCGCCGCCAACTACCTCACCGGCACCATGGTCTGTTTCTTCATTGGCCGTTTCACCGGCACCTGGCTTATCCGCCGCTTCGCGCCGCATAACGTACTGGCTGTCTATGCGCTTATCGCCATGCTGCTCTGTTTGCTCTCCGCCTTCAGCGGCGGCCACGTCGGCCTGCTGGCCCTGACCCTGTGCAGCGCCTTTATGTCCATTCAGTACCCGACCATCTTCTCGTTGGGGATTAAGCAGCTGGGTCAGGACACCAAATATGGCTCGTCCTTTATCGTCATGACCATCATCGGCGGCGGGATCGTCACCCCGGTGATGGGCTTTGTCAGCGATGCCGCCGGCAATATCCCGACCGCTGAGCTGGTCCCGGCGCTGTGCTTCGCCATCATCTTTATTTTTGCCCGTTTCCGCTCGCAAGCGGCGACGAACTAAACCTGTTATCCGCATAACCTGAGGGATCTGTAATGAAAAAAATCAGCTTACCGAAGATCGGTATCCGCCCGGTAATCGATGGTCGTCGCATGGGGGTCCGCGAATCGCTGGAAGCGCAAACCATGAACATGGCGAAAGCCACCGCCGCGCTTATCAGCGAGAAGCTGCGCCATGCCTGCGGCGCCCGGGTGGAGTGCGTGATCGCCGATACCTGCATCGCCGGCATGGCCGAGTCGGCCGCCTGTGAAGAGAAATTCAGCAGCCAGAACGTTGGCGTCACCATCACCGTCACCCCCTGCTGGTGCTACGGCAGTGAAACCATCGACATGGATCCGCTGCGCCCGAAGGCCATCTGGGGCTTTAACGGCACCGAACGTCCGGGGGCGGTCTATCTGGCCGCCGCGCTGGCGGCCCACAGCCAGAAAGGGATCCCGGCGTTCTCCATCTACGGGCATGACGTGCAGGATGCCGATGACACCTCCATCCCGGCGGACGTCGAAGAAAAACTGTTGCGCTTCGCTCGCGCCGGCCTGGCCGTCGCCAGTATGAAGGGGAAAAGCTATCTGTCGCTGGGCGGCGTCTCAATGGGTATCGCCGGCTCCATCGTCGACCACAACTTCTTTGAATCCTGGCTCGGGATGAAGGTTCAGGCAGTCGACATGACGGAGCTGCGCCGGCGAATCGATCAGAAAATCTATGATGAAACCGAGCTGGAGATGGCGCTGGCGTGGGCGGATAAACATTTCCGCTACGGCGAAGATCAGAACGCCGAGCAGTATAAGCGCAATGAAACGCAGAGCCGCGCGGTGCTAAAAGAGAGCCTGCTGATGGCGATGTGCATCCGCGATATGATGCAGGGCAACGCGAAGCTCGCGGAAAAAGGGCTGGTGGAGGAGTCGCTGGGCTACAACGCCATCGCCGCCGGTTTCCAGGGCCAGCGCCACTGGACCGATCAATACCCCAATGGCGATACCGCCGAAGCGCTGCTCAACAGCTCTTTTGACTGGAACGGCGTGCGCGAGCCGTTCGTCGTCGCCACCGAAAACGACAGCCTCAACGGCGTGGCCATGCTGATGGGCCACCAGCTCACCGGCACCGCCCAGGTGTTTGCCGACGTGCGCACCTACTGGTCGCCGGACGCCGTTGAGCGCGTCACCGGGCAGCCGCTCACCGGCCGGGCGGAGCACGGCATTATTCACCTGATTAACTCCGGCTCCGCGGCGCTGGACGGCTCCTGCCAGCAGCGCGACGCGCAGGGCAACCCGACGATGAAACCTCACTGGGAGATTGAACAGAACGAGGCGGATGCCTGCCTCGCGGCCACCGAATGGTGCCCGGCGATCCATGAATACTTCCGCGGCGGCGGCTTCTCTTCCCGCTTCCTGACCGAAGGCGGCGTGCCGTTCACCATGACCCGGGTGAACATCATCAAAGGTCTGGGACCGGTGCTGCAAATTGCCGAAGGCTGGAGCGTGGCGCTGCCCAAAGCGATGCACGACCAGCTCGACGCCCGCACCAACTCCACCTGGCCCACCACCTGGTTTGCCCCGCGCCTCACCGGCAAGGGCCCGTTCAGCGATGTGTACTCGGTCATGGCCAACTGGGGCGCCAACCACGGCGTGCTGACCATCGGCCATGTCGGCGCGGATTTCATTACCCTCGCCGCCATGCTGCGCATTCCGGTCTGCATGCACAACGTGGAAGCGGCGAAAATCTACCGCCCCTCCGCCTGGGCCGCGCACGGCATGGACATCGAAGGCCAGGACTATCGCGCCTGCCAGAACTACGGGCCGCTGTATAAGCGTTAACAGGTGGGTTTAGCCCGGTGGCGCAGGCTTACCGGGCCTACAGACGCGCGCTGTTTGTAGGCCGGATAAGCGCCGCGCCATTCGGCAATGTTGTTTCGGGAGTCACTATGAAGCAAGACGTTATCCTGGTCCTCGACTGCGGCGCCACGAACGTGCGGGCGATGGCCGTTGACCGACAGGGGAACATTGTCGCCCGCGCCGCCACGGCAAACGCCAGCGACATCGCCGCCGAGCGCAGCGACTGGCACCAGTGGTCGCTGGAGGCCATTATGCAGCGCTTTGCCGATTGCTGTCGGCAGATCCACGACCCGCTGGCCTCCTGCACGGTGCGCGGCATCGCCGTCACGACCTTTGGCGTCGATGGCGCGCTGGTGGATGAGCAGGGTGCGCTGCTGTATCCGATCATCAGCTGGAAATGCCCGCGCACCGCGGCGGTGATGGACACCATCAGCCGGTATATGCCCGCGCGCCAGCTGCAGCAAATCGCCGGCGTCGGCGCCTTTGCGTTCAACACCCTGTATAAGCTGATCTGGCTGAAAGAGAACCACCCGCAGCTGCTGGCGCAGGCCCATGCCTGGCTGTTCATTTCGTCGCTGATCAACCATCGGCTGACCGGGGAGTTCACCACCGACCTCACCATGGCGGGCACCAGCCAGATGCTCGATCTCCGGCAGCGCGATTTCAGCGCGCCGATCCTGCAGGCGACCGGCCTGCCGCGCCGCCTGTTCCCACGGCTGGTTGAAGCGGGCCAGCCGATCGGCGCCCTGCTGCCGGAGGCCGCTGCGCTGTTGGGCCTTCCCGTCGGGATCCCGGTTATCTCGGCCGGGCACGACACCCAGTTCGCCCTGTTTGGCGCCGGCGCCGGGCAGGATGAGCCGGTGCTCTCCTCCGGGACCTGGGAGATCCTGATGGTGCGCAGCGCGCAGGTCGACACCTCGCTGCTCGGCGACTACAGCGGCTCCACCTGCGAACTGGACAGCCAGCCGGGGCGCTATAACCCGGGGATGCAGTGGCTGGCCTCCGGCGTGCTCGAATGGGTGCGTAAGCTGCTGTGGAGCGCCGACACGCCGTGGCAAACTCTGATTGACGAAGCCCAGGCGATCCCGCCCGGCGCCGAGGGCGTCAGGATGCAGTGCGACCTGCTCGCCAGCCAGCACGCCGGCTGGCAGGGCGTCACGCTCAACACCACCCGCGGCCATTTTTACCGTGCCGCGCTGGAGGGGTTAAGCGACCAGCTGGCGCAGCATCTGCAAACCCTGGAAAACATCGGCCGCTTCCGGGCGAAAGAGCTGCTGCTGGTCGGCGGCGGCAGCCGCAACGCGCTGTGGAACCAGATCAAGGCCGACCGGCTGGGAATACCGATCAAAGTGCTCGACGATGCCGAAACCACGGTGGCCGGCGCGGCGATGTTTGGCTGGTATGGCGTGGGCGAGTTCTCTTCGCCGGAGCAGGCCAGGGCGCAGGTCGTGTATCGCTACCGCTATTTTTGGCCGCAAACTGAACCTGAATTCACAGAGGAAGCCTGAGATGCTCAAAACCATTTCCCCGCTGATATCGCCGGAACTGCTGAAAGTGCTGGCCGAAATGGGCCATGGGGATGAAATTATTTTTTCCGATGCCCACTTCCCGGCGCACAGCATGGGTCCGCAGGTGATCCGCGCCGATGGCCTGCGGGTCAGCGACCTGCTGCAGGCGATTATCCCGCTGTTCGAGTTAGACCGCTACGCGTCGCCGCTGGTGATGATGGCCGCCGTCGAAGGCGATGCCCTCGACCCGACGGTGGAACAGCGCTATCGGCAGGCGCTATCGGCGCAGGCCCCCTGCCCGGACATCGTGCGGATTGACCGCTTTGCCTTCTACGAGCGGGCGCAAAAAGCCTTTGCGATCGTTATCACAGGAGAGTGCGCTAAGTACGGAAATATCCTTTTAAAAAAAGGAGTCACGCCGTAATCTCATGCCGGAGCGTCTGCCTGATGCAGACGCTCAATCAATGATGGGGTGAGAATAAATGAAAGCGGCCCGCCAGCAGGCGATCGTCGATCTCCTGATCAACCACAGCAGCCTGACCACCGAAACGTTGTCAAAACAGCTCAACGTCAGCAGGGAAACCATTCGCCGCGATCTCAGCGAGCTGCAGGCGCAGGGCAAAGTGCTGCGCAACCACGGCCGGGCCAAAGTGATCCACCAGCGCAGCCAGGACAGCGGCGACCCTTTCCACATGCGCCTGAAAAGCCATTACGCGCATAAAGCCGACATCGCCCGCGAAGCGCTGGCCTGGATTGACGAAGGCATGGTCATCGCCCTCGATGCCAGCTCCACCTGCTGGTACCTCGCCCGCCAGCTGCCGGACCGCCCGCTGCACGTTTTTACCAACAGCCAGCCCATCTGCCAGGAGCTGGCCAAACGCGACCAGATCGCCCTCACCTGCTCCGGCGGCACCCTGCAGCGGAAATATGGCTGCTACGTTAACCCGGCGCTGATTTCCCAGCTGAAATCGCTGGAGATCGATCTGTTTATTTTTTCCTGCGAAGGCATCGACCCGCAGGGCGCGCTGTGGGACTCCAATGCGTTCAATGCCGACTTCAAATCGATCCTGCTTAAGCGGGCGGCGCAGTCGCTGCTGCTGATCGATAAAAGTAAGTTCAACCGTTCCGGCGAGGCGAGAATTGGTCATCTGGATGACGTGACGCATATTGTGTCGGATGCGCCGCAGCCTTAAGCATGCGGCGAAGGCCGGAGGACAAGCACGCGTCTCCGGCCTGAGGGTGAGAGATTAACGCTCGTCGCGACGTCCGCCGACGGCGGCCCACAGGCGACGCACGTGAACGGTCACCTCTTCACGATCGTGATACAGCTGACGCGCCTGGATCTGGGCGTTAATGCCGTGCTCGTCCAGCTGGGCCTGAATGTAGGCCAGGTTCTGCGACACCTCTTCGTAGCGCTTTTTCATCGGCAGCTTGAGGTTGAAGATGGTCTCCCGGCACCAGCCGTTGACCAGCCACTGCGCCATCAGCGCCGCCACTTTCGCCGGCTTCTCCACCATATCGCAGACCATCCACGAGATGTTGTTGCGGTTCGGACGATAGCGGAAACCGTCTTCGCGCAGCCAGGTCACCTGGCCGGTATCCATCAGGCTCTGGGCCATCGGACCGTTATCGACCGAAGAGACCCACATGTTGCGCTTCACCAGCTGATAGGTCCAGCCGCCCGGGCAGGCGCCAAGGTCGACGGCATACATGCCGTTCGCCAGGCGCTCGTCCCACTCGTCCGCCGGAATAAAGACGTGGAACGCCTCTTCCAGCTTGAGGGTGGAGCGGCTCGGGGCGTCGGACGGAAACTTCAGCCGCGGAATGCCCATATAGAACGGCGAGTTGTTGTTGCTGTACGAGTAGCCGGTATAGCAGCAGCCCGGGGCGATAAAGAACACATGCACCACCGGACGCTTCGGCGTTTCATAGCGGGTCAGGACGCCCGCTTCGCGCAGCGCCGCGCGCAGCGGCACGGTAAACTTGCGGCAGAACTTCATCAGCTCTTTGCTTTCGTTAGTGTCCGCCACCTCGACGCGCAGATCGCCGCCCTTCTCCACCACGCCCTGCAGCATACCGACGATCGGCGTGATGCGATCCTCCGGCGGCAGGTCGCGCAGCAGTTCGCCGACCACAAACATCTGGCGGGCGAAGATCAGCGAGCTGAACGGCAGATCGCGCACCAGCTTCTCGCCATCATCCTGCTGATAGCCTTCAAAAATCACATAGCCAGAGCCTTCTTTGACCCGGGCAAAACCAAACACCTCAAGGCGGGCTGCCTTATCGGTAATTTCTGCTGCGCACTCTTTCTCAAACCCAGGGCGACAATAGAGGACAACCTTATTCATGAACAACGCCCTTACGTTTCAGACGAATTGCACCAATTAACATTAAAACCCAGCCGGCGAGGAAGCTCACGCCGCCCACCGGGGTCACGAACGCCCACAGGCGTAAATGAGAGAGCGCCAGGCAGTAGAGGCTGCCGCTGAACAGCACGGTCCCTAACGCCAGAAACACGCTGCTCCAGTAGAACCAGATACTGATCCGACGCTGCATCGCCACCGCCAGACCAAAAATCGCCAGGGTATGGAAGGCCTGATACTCCAGGCCGGTATGGATCCAGGCCATCTCCGCCGCGCCGAGCGATTGACTTAAGACATGCGCGCCGAAGGCACCCAGAGCCACAAAGATAAAGCCGCTAATCGCGGCGAATATCAGCATAAAACGGCTGGTCATGTTGTTACCCTACAAGTAATTATTGTTCATAACGAAAGCGGAATTTTTCTTGTTCACTTGCCGCTTTCGCCAGAATCCACTGCCGGAAAGCGGCTATTTTACCCAGTTCTGCCTGACTGTCATGGCAAACAAGGTAAAACGCATTCTTACTGACCAGAACATCATTAAACGGACACACCAGGCGACCGGCCTCAATTTCGGACTGCGCCATGACGTTATTGGCCAGCGCCACGCCCTGCCCATGAATGGCCGCCTGCAGCACCATCGCGCTGTGGCTGAAAATCGGTCCCTGCTGCACATTAATATGGCTTAGACCCAGCTGGCGGGTATAAGTTTGCCAGTCGCGGCGGGACGCATCGTGAAGCAGCGTATGTTGCGCCAGATCGGCAGGCGTTTTCAATGCCTTGTCGCCAGTGAGCAGCAGCGGGGAACAGACCGGCAGCAGATACTCGGCGTACAGTTTTTCCACTCGCAGGCCCGGCCAGTTGCCGCGACCGTAAAAAATCGCCACGTCGACATCGTCCGCCAGCTTATCCTCCTGACGGTCCACCGCCTGGATCCTGACGTCGATTCCCGGATAAGCTGAGTTAAAGCTTGTGAGTCTCGGCACCAGCCACTGGATGGCGAAACTTGGCAATAAACTGACCGTTAAGGCCCCTTTGGCGCTGCGCGCCTGCAGTTTACGCGTCGCTTCCGTCAGTTGCGAAAAAATCTCTTTAATATCCTGAAAATAGCTTTGCCCTTCTTCCGTTAACAGCAGCGAACGATTGCGCCGACGGAACAGCTTAAGGCCCAGAAAATCCTCGAGAGACTTGATTTGGTGGCTGACTGCGGCCTGCGTCACAAAAAGCTCATCGGCTGCCCGAGTGAAGCTGAGATGGCGTGCGGCTGCATCAAAAACACGTAATGCATTCAGAGGAGGTAATCGCTTCGACATGGTTATTCTGGCTTAGATGTTAACTCAATTTAACAAATAGGAAACAACGGTTAACCTATTAGTTTTTTTTATCTGAGCCATTATAAATTGTCCGTTGAGGTTCTACCAGCAAATACCTATAGTGGCGGCACTTCCTGAGCCGGAACGAGAAGCTTTTTTTGGAATGCGTGTTCCATCAAGCTTTTGGCTTACGGTTGTGATGTTGTGTTGTTGTGTTTGCAATTGGTCTGTCTTTGCAGACCCTGGTAGCAAGGCTACCCCTTTTCACTTCCTGTACATTTACCCTGTCTGTCCATAGTGATTTAATGTAGCACCGCAACGCGCGGTGCTTTTTTTTGCCTTTTTACTGCCTTACTCGTCCAGCTCACCCAGCTGTTTCACGTCAGAGCGATTGATCTGCTGTTTGTTGCCCCACGCGTCCTTATACGAGATCATGCCAGTATCATTATCGGTTTGCGGTTTCCCGTCGGTGACGATGGTCCGCCCATCATTGGTATGCATCACATAGTTAGAGGAACAGGCGCTCAGGCCCAGAGTCAGCATACAGGCAGAGATAATCGCAGCGGCCTTAGTCATTTTCATTTTTCTCTCCTTACGGCTATTTATACTATTCGTGACTCGTTAAGTAATAGGTTAAAACACAAACCCAACACTTTTCAGCATAACCCTCTTTTCCCCATATGGAGTCACATTCGGACAATTCCACAGGACGCAGAGGCCTTGTCACGCCCGGCAAATTGCGCGACGATCGCGGTATTGATACGAGGAATTCCATGAACGCATTCAACCCTGCGCACTTTCGCGCGCAGTTTCCGGCTCTGGCCGACGCCGGCGTCTATCTCGACAGCGCGGCGACGGCGCTCAAACCGCTGGCGGTGATCGACGCCAGTGACCAGTTTTATCGCCTGAGCGCCGGCAACGTCCACCGCAGTCAATTCGCCGCCGCCCAGCGGCTGACCGAGCGCTATGAGGCGGCCCGCGAGCGCGTGGCGGCGTGGCTGAACGCCCCCTCCGGCAAAGATATCGTCTGGACGCGGGGGACCACGGAGGCCATCAATATGGTGGCGCAGAGCTACGTCCGGCCGCGACTGCAGCCTGGCGATGAAATTATCGTCAGCGAAGCCGAGCATCATGCCAACCTCGTGCCCTGGCTGATGGTGGCCGGACAGACCGGCGCCAGAGTGGTCAAGCTGCCGCTTGGCGCCGACCACCTGCCGGATATCGCCAGCCTCGGCGCGCTCATCACCCCGCGCAGCCGGGTGCTGGCCATCGGGCAGATGTCCAACGTCACCGGCGGCTGCCCGGACCTGGCGCAGGCCATCCGCCTTGCTCACGCCGCCGGAATGGTAGTGATGGTCGATGGCGCTCAGGGGGCGGTGCATTTCCCCGCGGACGTGCAGGCGCTGGATATCGATTTTTACGCCTTTTCCGGCCATAAGCTGTATGGCCCGACCGGGATCGGCGCCCTGTACGGTAAAAGCGAACTGCTGGCGGCGATGTCGCCCTGGCTCGGCGGCGGGAAGATGATCGCCGAGGTCAGCTTTGACGGCTTTACGCCGCAGCCGGCGCCCTATGGCCTTGAGGCCGGTACGCCCAATGTCGCCGGGGTGATTGGCCTGAGCGCCGCGCTGGAGTGGCTGGCGCAGAGCGATATCGGACAGGCGGAAAACTGGAGCCGCAGTCTGGCGAGCCTGGCGGAAGAGGCGCTGGCGAAACGGCCGGGCTTCCGCTCTTTCCGCTGCCAGCAATCAAGCCTGCTCGCCTTTGAGTTCGACGGTATTCATCACAGCGATCTGGTGACGCTGCTGGCGGAGTCCGGCATTGCCCTGCGCGCCGGGCAACACTGCGCCCAGCCGCTGCTGGCGGCCTTAGGGGTCAGCGGCACGCTGCGGGCCTCTTTCGCCCCCTACAATACCCAAGACGATGTTGCGGCGCTGGTCCACGCGGTGGATCGCGCTCTGGAAATTCTGGTGGATTAATGACAACTCTGCATCCCTTCGGCACGACCATTACCGACGCCACGCTGCGCCAGACCTTTGCCCCGCTGAACCAGTGGGAGGATAAATATCGGCAGCTGATTTTATTGGGCAAAAAGCTGCCGACGCTGACCGATGAGCGCAAAGCGCAGGCCCGGGAGATTGCCGGGTGTGAAAACCGCGTCTGGCTGGGCTATGAGGAGGATGCCGAAGGCAGGCTGCACTTCTTTGGCGACAGCGAAGGACGGATTGTGCGCGGTCTTTTGGCCGTACTCTTAACCGCCGTGGAAGGAAAAACCCGCGCCGGGATCCTGGCCGAGGATCCGCTGGCGCTGTTCGACGAGCTGGGGCTGCGCGGCCAGCTGAGCGCCTCGCGCAGCCAGGGGCTCAGCGCCCTGAGCGAGGCGGTGCTCGCCGCCGCCCGCGAGGTTGAGGTTTAAGCTCATCCGGGGGCGGCGCTTGACGCGCCTTGCCCGGGCTACGGGTTCGTGCGGTTTTGTCGCCCGGACAGGTGCCTCCGGGGAATTGTCTTGTAGCCCGGGTAAGGCGCCTGCGCCGCGACCCGGGAATTTACGCCGTCTGCCGCTCCGCCTTCGCCAGCATTTTCTTCAGCGCATGGGATACCGCGACAAAGCCAAAGGTCGCGGTCACCATCGTCGCCGCGCCAAACCCGGATGCGCAGTCCATCCGCTTCGGCCCTTCCGCCGTGCTCTTCATCGCGCAGACGCTGCCGTCAGCCTGCGGGTAGACCAGCGCTTCGGTAGAGAAGACGCAGTCCACGCCGAGCTTGCCTTTGCTGTTTTTCACCACCCCAAACTGGCTTTTCAGCCGCTCGCGCAGTTTGGCCGCCAGCGGATCCTGGATGGTTTTCGCCAGATCGGCGACCTGGATTTGCGTCGGATCGATTTGTCCGCCCGCGCCGCCGGTGGTGACCAGCGGCACCTTATGGCGACGACAGTAAGCGATTAACGCCGCTTTCGGCCGGACGCTATCGATGGCGTCGATGACGTAGCTGAAGCCGGCGCCCAGGTATTCCGCCACGTTTTCCGGGGTCACGAAATCATCCACTACCGTCACCCGACACTCCGGGTTGATCAGGCGGATACGCTCCGCCATCACTTCGGCTTTCGCCAGCCCGACGTTGCCGCTGAGGGCGTGGATCTGGCGGTTGGTATTGGTGACGCAGACATCGTCCATATCGATAAGGGTGATTGCCCCGATGCCGGTTCGCGCCAGCGCTTCCGCCGCCCACGAGCCGACCCCGCCGATGCCGACCACGCAGACGTGGGCGTCGGCAAAACATTGCAGCGCTTTTTCACCATATAAACGTGCCGTACCGCCAAAACGCTGGCGCCAGGCATCGCTGATTACAACAGACATATAACCTCAGAATTAGTGGACATTCCCGGGTCGCGGCGCAAGCGCCTTACCCGGGCTACCGTAGCCCCGGTAAGCGCAGCGCGACCGGGGAAAAGAACGTGAGTACTAGCCGCTAAAGACGTTGCCCGCGCCCGGGGCGTTTTTCAGCACCCATACGCGGCCATAGTGGTTATACCAGCCGGCACGGTGGCCTGCGTCAGGCCCAATGCCCTGATAGATGTCGAAATGCTGGCCTTTGATCGCCCCGCCGACATCGAGGGCGACCATCAGTCGCAGTTCGTATTGGCCGTTAAACTTGCCGTTATTATCCAGCAGAGGCACCTCGGCCAGCAAGGTGGTTCCCGGCGGAATAATCGACCGGTCGGAGGCCACCGAGGCGCGGCCGATCAACGGCACGGCGCTGGCGCCTTTCACCGGCGCAAAAGACTGCGGTTTAAAGAACACGAACGACGGGTTCTGCTCCAGCAGCTCACGCACTTCCGCTTCGCTGTGCTTTTCACCCCACTCGCGGATCGCCTGCATCGACATATCTTCTTTCTTCACTTCCCCGCGGTCGATCAGCACTTTACCGATGCTGCGATAGGGCCAGCCGTTTTTCCCGGCATAGCTAAAGAAGTTGAGCGGCGAACCGTCGCCAAAGTCGATATAACCGCTGCCCTGCACGTCCATGATGAAGTTATCCATCAGCGAGTTGCTGTACGCCAGCACATAGTTATCGCTCAGCGCGCCGGCATAAATGCTGGCGCGGGACGGCAGCTTGCCGCGCTTCGGCGGCATTCGGTAAATGGGGTACTGGAATTCGCCCTGGCGGGTGTGGCGCGCCTGCACCACCGGCGTGTAGTAGCCGGTAAACTGGACGTTGCCATAGTTGTCGGTGCCCTGCATCTGCCAGGCGTCGATGCCAAACTGGCGCAGCATACGGGTGTCGCCGCCGGCGCGCAGCCACTCCTGCAGCGCGTTATAGACGTTGCTTTGGCTGTTATAGAGGCGCGGCGAAGCGTTACGAATTTGATTAACCTGCTCGGAGAAGTCGCCGGCATTGATCGGCGCCCCGACGGCATCCGGCTGGTTTACCAGTGAAAACGGCTGGGTGAACTTGCCATCGCTATATTGCTGACCGCGGTCGGTCGGTTTTGAGGAACAGGCGGCGAGCATGGCCAGCATTGCCCCCGTCGCTACATATTTTGCCCAACGTCCTTTCATGGTGTCTCATCTTTTGCTGCGAAGCCTTAGTGCGTGTTGAAGATAACAAAGCGCCGGGGCTATTGAAATGCGCGATCTCATCGATGGCACAGATTTGTGTAAAAAAACACCACAACATGGCGTTTTATAAGCCAATTCTTACAAAAATGTCGATTTGGTCGAAAAAAGGTTGCATCATCTCGCTAGCGGAGTATAGTGCGCTTCCACGGACGCGGGGTGGAGCAGCCTGGTAGCTCGTCGGGCTCATAACCCGAAGGTCGTCG
>NZ_JBEAJA010000060.1:0-119731 GCF_040064755.1 Klebsiella sp. GB_Kp056
ACCAGGTCAAAGCCCTTAACGCCGACAAACAGCCGTTGGTCAACCGGCTGGCGGCAGCGGAAAAAGAGAAGCAGACCGCTCTCGACCAGGTCAAAGCCCTTAACGCCGATAAGCAGTCGCTGGCTAACCGGCTGGCGGCGGCGGAAAAAGAGAAGCAGACCGCTCTCGACCAGGTCAAAACCCTTAACGCTGATAAACAGCCGCTGGTCAACCGGCTGGCAGCGGCGGAAAAAGAGAAGCAGACCGCTCTCGACCAGGTCAAAGCCCTTAACGCCGACAAACAGCCGTTGGTCAACCGGCTGGCGGCGGCGGAAAAAGAGAAGCAGACCGCCCTCGACCAGATCAAAGCCCTTAACGCCGATAAGCAGTCGCTGGCTAACCGGCTCGCCGCGGCGGAGAAAGCGCCATCGAGCCGCGCCGATGCCGCCGTGGCGGCAAAAGATGAGCCCCCCGAGATGGCGGCCATAGTGGCGGCCTATCGCCTGCAGGCGGACAAAGATAACGCCCAGCTGCGGATGAAAGAGGATGAAATCCAGCTGCTGCGGACGCAGCTGACGGTCCCGCCGAGAAATACCACCGGCAAAACCGCCGCCAAACTCAGCGCGCCAGGTGAACAGCAGGCTTACGCCATCGGCGCCTCGATGGGTACAGAGGCGCTTAACGTCCTCACGACTCGTCGCACTCAGGGAGTTAACGTCGACGCTGGCCTGGTGCTGCAGGGCATCGAAGATGCTTTCAGCGGCCAGCTTCGCCTCGGCGAACAGGCGCGTAACAAAGCGCTGTTTGACATTTCACAGCAGGTTTTCCAGAACCTGAATAAAATCGAGCAGAAAAACATCAGCGCCGGTCAGAAATACCAGCAGGCGTTTGCGCGCAAAAAAGGTGTGGTCTTCAAAGAGGGCGTCTACAGCCGTATCGATTACCCAGGTAAAGGAAAAATTAGCGGCAACGATCTGGTGACCGTGGTGATCAAAGAGATGCTGACGGACGGAACGGTGATCAATGATATGGAGACGAAAGATCAGGCGCTTACCCAGAAACTGGATGCCTATCCCCCGGTATTTCGCGGGCCGCTGAAGCGCCTGCAGAACCACGGCTCCGTGACGCTGGTCGTCCCGCCCGACAAAGCCTATGGCAGTAAAGGGTTGCCACCGAAGATCCCCCCAGGCGCCACCATGGTCTATTCCGTGCGGATAGTGGATAGCCAACCCGCGCCGGTAAAATAGCCCTGTCTCCCCACCGCCCTCTCCGGGCGGTGCTGTTATTCCTGCCGCATTGCTGCAATAACCGCCGTGCATCCTCATCTATAGTTGTCTATGATGTTGCACTCGTTTTACGGGTGTAACAGATGTTAACGAAGGAGGAGCCTCACCGTGGCCGATAATCCACTGTGGCATGAAACGCTGCATGACCATTTTGGTCAGTACTTTAGCGTTGATAACGTGCTGTACCACGAAAAAACCGATCATCAGGATCTGATCATCTTTGACAACCGCGCCTTTGGCCGGGTGATGGCGCTGGATGGCGTCGTGCAAACCACCGAACGCGATGAGTTTATCTATCACGAAATGATGACCCACGTGCCGCTGCTGGCTCACGGCAACGCCAAGCATGTCCTGATCATCGGCGGCGGCGATGGCGCGATGCTGCGCGAAGTCTCTCGTCATCGCAGCATCGAAAGCATCACCATGGTGGAAATCGACGCCGGGGTGGTCTCATTCTGCCGCCAGTACCTGCCCAACCATAGCGCCGGCGCCTATGACGATCCGCGCTTTACGCTGGTAATTGATGATGGCGTCAATTTTGTTAACCAGACGACGCAAACGTTTGATGTGATCATTTCGGACTGTACCGACCCTATTGGCCCGGGGGAAAGCCTCTTCACCTCGGCTTTTTATGAAGGCTGCAAACGCTGCCTGAATCCGGGAGGGATTTTCGTTGCGCAGAACGGCGTCTGCTTCCTGCAGCAGGATGAAGCGGTCGGTAGCCATCGCAAACTGAGCCACTATTTTCGCGACGTCAGCTTCTACCAGGCGGCGATTCCGACCTATTACGGCGGGATAATGACCTTTGCCTGGGCGAGCGACAACGAGGCGCTGCGCCATCTTTCCAGCGAAATCATTCAGGCGCGCTTTCACAAAGCCAACCTGACCTGCCGTTACTACAATCCGGCAATCCATACGGCGGCCTTCGCCTTACCACAATATCTGCATGATGCTCTGTCCGCACCGTGAAGCGAAATAAGGGGGTGAACTAAATTGAAAAAATTGAAGCTGCACGGCTTTAACAACCTGACCAAAAGCCTGAGTTTTTGTATCTACGATATCTGTTACGCCAAAACGGCAGAAGAGCGCGACGGCTACATCGCCTATATCGACGAACTTTATAATGCCAATCGCCTGACAGAGATCCTGAGCGAAACCTGCTCTATTATTGGCGCTAATATCCTGAATATCGCCCGCC
This sequence comes from Klebsiella sp. GB_Kp056, assembly GCF_040064755.1. NCBI lineage: Bacteria > Pseudomonadati > Pseudomonadota > Gammaproteobacteria > Enterobacterales > Enterobacteriaceae > Klebsiella > Klebsiella sp. GB_Kp056. Next base: position 2,464 of record NZ_JBEAJA010000060.1, read on the forward strand.
AGGATTATGAACCCCAGGGCGCCAGCGTGACCATTCTGGTAAGCGAAGAGCCCGTCGACCCGCGGCTTATCGACCAGACCGAACACCCCGGCCCGCTGCCTGAAACCGTGGTCGCCCATCTCGATAAAAGCCATATCTGCGTGCATACCTATCCGGAGAGCCACCCGGAAGGCGGCCTGTGCACCTTCCGCGCCGATATCGAAGTCTCTACCTGCGGGGTTATTTCACCGCTCAAAGCGCTGAACTATCTGATCCACCAGCTGGAATCGGACATTGTGACCATTGACTACCGCGTGCGCGGCTTTACCCGCGACATCAATGGGATGAAGCATTTTATCGATCATGAAATCAACTCAATTCAGAACTTTATGTCTGACGATATGAAGTCGCTGTATGACATGGTCGACGTCAACGTTTATCAGGAAAATATCTTCCATACAAAAATGTTGCTTAAGGAGTTCGACCTTAAGCATTACATGTTCCATACCCGACCGGAAGAGTTGACCGCTGAAGAGCGCAAGGTCATTACCGACCTGCTGTGGAAAGAGATGCGCGAGATTTACTACGGCCGCAATATTCCTGCCGTGTAATGCCTCAAATGCCCGGCGGCGCTTTTGCTTGCCGGGCCTGGGTTCTGCGCCGGCTGGAAGCGGGGAAAGGTACTCGTCGCGACCGGAGATGTGCCCTGCGCACGCGACGCTTAGCCGGGCTACGGTTTTCCGCAGCCCGGCGCACAACGAGTCATCAACGCTGCTGCATAAACTCACGATAGGCGGCAACCACCTGCAGGAAATCCTCAACACCGCACAGAGAGAGGCTTTCTTCGTCGTAGTAGCTCATCCCCTCCTCGATTTCGTCGCCGGAAAATTCCAGCTGATTGGCGCGGATCATCACCTCTTCGCCATCCAGCCACAGCGTATATTCATGTCCGGCACGCTGCCAGGAACGTTCACTGCCTTTCACGGTGCGCGCAGCCTGCTCCACTTCGTCAAGCAGAGCAAGATTGTCTTTCACCTCCTCGTTGAACCAGTGGCCAATCGCCTCGTGATCCATCGACATTCGCACCTTTACCACTCCGGTAATATCGCGCAGAAATTCGTAGTCCATCGTCTTTTCCTCTGCAAGGGCAATGCGTCACCGCTGCACTGTACCCATGGAGTAATTATCGCAGCAGACCGAAAGAAAAAAAGCGTAACAGGCAGGAGGTTTGGAAATAAAAATGCCCGGTGATGCAATGTTCACCGGGCATTGGGGAGTTTGTAGCCAAACGGTCAGCCAGGCTGACCGACTGGTTTTACACCGCGGTCTGGAAGATCACGCCGTCAGCTTTTTCAGTGTACTGATCCAGCTGGTTGAAGTTCAGATAGCGATAGGTATCTTCCGCTGTCTTATCCACCTGCGCCACGAAGGTCTGGTACTCTTCCGGCGTCGGCAGTTTACCAAGCAGAGAAGCCACCGCTGCCAGCTCGGCAGAGGCCAGATAGACGTTAGCGCCGGTACCTAAACGGTTCGGGAAGTTACGGGTAGAGGTGGAAACCACCGTCGCACCGTCGGCGACGCGCGCCTGGTTACCCATACACAGGGAACAGCCAGGGATTTCGATACGCGCCCCGCTCTTACCAAATACGCTGTAGTAACCTTCTTCGGTCAGCTGCGCGGCGTCCATACGGGTTGGCGGCGCCACCCACAGGCGAGTCGGCAACTGGCCTTTGTGGCTGTCCAGCAGCTTACCGGCGGCACGGAAGTGGCCGATGTTGGTCATGCAGGAGCCGATGAACACTTCGTCGATTTTCTCGCCCTGTACGTCAGACAGCAGGCGGGCATCGTCCGGATCGTTCGGCGCGCACAGAATCGGCTCTTTGATATCCGCCAGATCGATGTCGATCACTGCCGCGTATTCCGCGTCAGCATCGGCTTCCAGCAGCTGCGGATCCGCCAGCCATTTCTCCATGCCCTGGATACGACGCTCCAAGGTACGGCGGTCGCCGTAGCCTTCGGCGATCATCCACTTCAGCAGGACGATGTTGGAGTTCAGATACTCAACGATCGGCTCTTTGTTCAGCTTGATGGTGCAACCTGCAGCAGAACGTTCAGCGGAGGCATCGGTCAGCTCGAACGCCTGCTCCACTTTCAGATCCGGCAGACCTTCAATCTCAAGGATGCGGCCAGAGAAGATGTTTTTCTTACCTTTCTTCTCAACGGTCAGCAGGCCCTGCTTGATGGCGTACAGCGGGATCGCGTGGACCAGGTCGCGCAGCGTAATGCCCGGCTGCATTTTACCTTTGAAACGCACCAGCACCGATTCCGGCATATCCAGCGGCATCACGCCGGTCGCGGCGGCGAAGGCCACCAGACCAGAGCCCGCCGGGAAGGAGATACCGATGGGGAAACGGGTGTGGGAGTCGCCGCCGGTGCCCACGGTATCCGGCAGCAGCATGCGGTTCAGCCAGGAGTGGATCACGCCATCGCCCGGACGCAGCGAGACGCCGCCGCGGTTCATAATGAAGTCCGGCAGAGTATGATGCGTGGTGACGTCAACCGGCTTCGGATAGGCCGCAGTGTGGCAGAAGGACTGCATCACCAGGTCAGCGGAGAAGCCCAGGCACGCCAGGTCTTTCAGTTCATCACGGGTCATTGGACCGGTGGTGTCCTGAGAACCGACGGAGGTCATTTTCGGCTCGCAGTAGGCGCCCGGGCGGATACCGGCAACGCCGCAGGCGCGGCCAACCATTTTCTGCGCCAGAGAGAAGCCGCGGGTGCTTTCCGCCACGTCTTTCGCCTGACGGAAGACTTCGCTGTGCGGCAGACCCAGCGCTTCACGTGCTTTGGTGGTCAGGCCGCGACCGATGATCAGCGGGATACGGCCGCCGGCACGGACTTCGTCGATCAGCACATCGGTTTTCAGCTCGAAGCTGGCCAGCAGTTCGTTGGTCTCGTGATTACGCACTTCGCCTTTGAACGGGTAAACGTCGATGACGTCGCCCATGTTCAGGTTTGACACATCCACTTCGATAGGCAGCGCGCCCGCATCTTCCATGGTGTTGAAGAAGATTGGCGCGATTTTGCCGCCCAGGCACAGGCCGCCGCCGCGCTTGTTCGGCACGTTCGGGATATCGTCGCCCATAAACCACAGCACCGAGTTGGTGGCCGATTTACGTGAAGAGCCGGTCCCGACCACATCGCCGACGTAGGCCAGCGGGTAGCCTTTCTGCTGCAGGGCTTCGATCTGTTTGATCGGGCCAACCACGCCCGGCTGATCCGGTTCAATGCCTTCGCGGGCGTTTTTCAGCATCGCCAGGGCGTGCAGCGGGATATCCGGACGCGACCAGGCATCCGGCGCCGGAGACAGGTCATCGGTGTTCGTTTCGCCAGTGACCTTGAAAACGGTAACGGTGATTTTCTCTGCCAGCTGCGGGCGGTTCAGGAACCACTCAGCGTCGGCCCAGGATTGCATAACCTGTTTAGCGTGCTCGTTACCCGCTTTCGCTTTCTCTTCCACGTCGTAGAAGTTATCGAACATCAGCAGAGTATGGGACAGCGCTTTCGCGGCAATCGGCGCCAGTTTCGCGTCGTCCAGGGCATCGATCAGCGGGTGGATATTATAACCGCCCTGCATGGTGCCCAGCAGTTCAACGGCTTTTTCAGGGGTAACCAGGGGGGAGGTCGTTTCGCCTTTGGCGATCGCGGCAAGGAATCCAGCTTTAACATAGGCGGCTTCGTCGACGCCCGGCGGTACACGGTTAATCAGCAGGTCTAACAGGAATTCTTCTTCGCCCGCAGGCGGGTTTTTCAGCAGTTCTACCAGCGCGGCCATTTGGGTTGCATCTAAGGGTTTGGCAACAATCCCCATGGCGGCACGCTCAGCTACGTGCTTACGGTATTCTTCTAGCACGACGGTTCTCCTCGCTTCTCATTGTCATAATGCGGCCTACACCTCTTCAATCAATCTGCTTCGGTATTGGCAGTTTGCCGCCTTGACGCATCTTGAAGGATTTAGTGGCTGGGCGATTTTCTTCACGCTCCTGTGAGACAGCAGTTTGTAGGGTAAATGCCCGATACCGCGTCGGCAGCATAGCAGGATTTTTGAAAGGTGTTAATCTGTTTACAAAAAAGCAACATTAAAATTTAGCTGAATCGTTAAGGGCAGGATATTGCAGGCTTTCTGTTCAAATCCCGCGACAAAAATTCCTTTCCGCGTACAACGCCATGGGCCGATCCCAACAATCATCAATAAAAAGCCATACCGCTTACTTATACTCAGCAAACGCGCCGTTTTCGCCGATACTTTAGCGAGATGGGTTACTTTTTGGGTCAGGAGCTTCTATGTCACTGCCGTTCAAACCCCATATTATCGCCCTGCTCTGTAGCGCTGGCTTACTCGCGGCGGCGGGAACACTCTATGTGCAAAGCCGTACTCCAGAGACGGTCACTCAGCCGACGGCGCAGCCTGCGCCAGCGCCAACGCCAGCCGCACCCGCCGCCGCGGAGCCGGTGGCCGCCACCTACACCCAGGCGCAGATTGACCAGTGGGTTGCCCCCATCGCGCTCTACCCGGACAGTCTGCTGTCGCAGGTGCTGATGGCTTCCACCTACCCGGACAACGTCATGCAGGCGGTGCAGTGGTCCCAGGATAACCCCACCATGAAAGGGGATCCCGCCGTTCAGGCAGTTGCCAGCCAGCCATGGGATCCCAGCGTCAAATCGCTTGTCGCTTTCCCTGCCCTGCTGGCGATGATGGGCGAGAATCCGCCCTGGGTGGAAAATCTGGGTAATGCGTTTTTGGCCCAGCCGCATGATGTGATGGACGCGGTGCAGCGCCTGCGTGCCATCGCCCAGGAGACCGGGACCCTGAAATCCACGCCGCAGCAAAAAGTGATTGTCGCCGCAGCGGCGCCTGTGCCGGCCACCACTTCGAAAAGCAGCACCGTATCAACGTCAAGCACTACCGCGGCGGCGCCTGCGCCGACGCAGGTCATAAAAATAGAACCGACCGACCCGCAGGTGGTCTATGTTCCCAACTACAACCCCTCCACCGTCTATGGTACCTGGCCGAACAGCACCTATCCTCCGGTCTATCTGCCGCCCCCTCCCGGGGAGCAGTTTACCGATAGCTTCGTCAAAGGCTTCGGTTACAGCCTGGGCGTGGCGACCACCTGGGCGCTGTTCAGCAGCATCGACTGGGATGATGATGATGACTACCACCATCACGATGATGACTACCACCGCGGGGATTACTCGCATAATGGCGATAACATCAATATCAATGTGAATAATTTTAACCGCATTACCGGACAAAACCTGCCGGGCGACCACGTAAACTGGCAGCACAATCCCGCCTATCGCGGTCACGTGCCATACCCCGATAATACCGTCGCCCAGCGCTTTCATCAGACCAACGTATCCGGCGGACTGAGCGCGACCCAGCATGCGCCGGTCGATCGTGAGGCGCAGCGCCAGGCGGCAATGACCCAGCTTCAGCAGCGCAGCGCGTCGACCGCCACGGCAGGCAACCTGGCGGCAAACACCCCCTCGCGCGATGCCCAGCGTCAGGCGGCCTCGGCGCAGTTGAAACAAGCCACCCAGCGCAGCAACTACCGCGGTTACGACAGCGCGCCGACATCAACCCAGCAGCGTCGAGACGCGGCGAAAGCGCAGTTGAAAAACCCGACGCCGCAGCAACAGCAGCGTAGGGAAACCATTAAGAACCACGAGCAGAATGCTACACCGCAGCAGCAACAGCGCCGGCAGCAGCTCCATTCCGCCACGCCCGCCCAGCGTCAGCAGACGGTCAATCATCTGCGCGCCAGCGCCCTTAGCGGCAACGAAAGCCGCGCCCCCTCCTGGCAAGCGCAGCAGGAACGGGGACGACAGAGTCGTCAGTTTTCCGGCGTAAACCGCGAGCAGCGCGACGGCGCCAGAGAGCGTCTTTCTGAACACCATGAACTACGCCGCCGCTGAGGATGAGCAGAATGAGAAACCCATTACCTATTGCCCTGTTCACGTTAATGCTGTCACCACTTGCCGCCTTCGCCCAGCAGCAATATGCCACCCCCGAGCAGGCCGCGAGCGCGCTGGCCGAGGCGATCGGCCAGCAAAATGACGCGGCGCTGAGCGAGGTGCTTGGCGATAACTGGCAGCATTTTTTACCCCCCGACGGGATCGACCCCACGGCCGTCGACCGCTTCCAGCGCGACTGGCAGGTGAAACATGTGATTGTGCAGCAGGGTGATAACGCCTGGCTCGACGTTGGTAGCGAAGCATGGCGCCTGCCCGTCCCCATCGTCAAATCATCCCAGGGCTGGCGCTTTGATATGGCCGCTGGCGAAGAGGAGATCCTTACCCGCGCTATTGGCCGTAATGAACTGTCGGCAATAGCCGCCATGCACGCCTACGTTGACGCCCAGCAGGATTACTATCAACTGAACCACCACTGGGCGCAGAAAATCATCAGTAGCGAAGGCAAAAAAGATGGTCTGTACTGGCCCACCTCGCCGGGCGAAGCGCCAAGTCCGCTTGGGCCCGCCTTTAGCCCGACGGTACCCGGCAGCGGCTACCATGGCTACCGCTTCCGCATTATCACCGGTAGAGATGAGCAGAGCGTCGCCTTGCTGGCATGGCCGGTGGCGTGGGGGGAAACTGGCGTGATGAGCTTTATGATCGATCAGCACGATACGGTTTATCAGGCCAATCTCGGTGAAGAGAGCGCGGCAAAGGCCCAGGCGATAACGCGCTTTGCCCCCGACGCTGACGCCGGTTGGCAGGTGGTCAAGCCATAAAAAAACGCCCGGTTACGTATACGCAACCGGGCGTTTTCATTCACTTAGCCCTGGTGGGGCATCAGAGACGGATCGCCGGCAAAGGCTGGTTTCGTACTGGACAATGCCGCTTCGTCAGCGCTGATGCTGCCGGAATTCGCCGCCCATACCCCTTCACTGGTCTTCGTCACCTGCTGATGCTGGGCATTCAGATCCTGGCCCATCGCCGCGATATGGGTCGTTTCCGTGCCGCCGCTGTTATCCGCCCACGGAATCGTGGCGTCAGCCGCGCAGGCTACACCGGATAAGCACGTTGCTGCGACCAGCGCAGTGGTTAAAAAGCGTTTCATCACACACCTCATCGATATCATTAACTACCTATAAGTTTACTGAGTGACTATTTACAAAATATGTATGAGGTGTAGCGGTTTATGAATAGCGACACAGTTCTAAACATCAGGCATAAAAAAAGCGGCTCCGGGAGCCGCTTATGCTTTTTGCCTGAAAGAAAAAGTTACTTTTTCTTCGCTTTGGCGTTCGGCAGGTCGGTGATGCTGCCTTCGAAGACTTCTGCCGCCAGGCCAACAGACTCGTGCAGAGTCGGGTGAGCGTGGATAGTCAGCGCGATGTCTTCAGCGTCGCAGCCCATTTCGATAGCCAGGCCGATCTCACCCAGCAGCTCGCCGCCGTTGGTGCCGACAATCGCGCCGCCGATAACACGGTGGGTCTCTTTGTCGAAGATCAGTTTGGTCATACCGTCTGCGCAGTCGGAAGCGATAGCGCGGCCGGAAGCCGCCCACGGGAAGGTGGCGGTTTCGTAGCTGATGCCTTTCTCTTTCGCTTCTTTCTCCGTCAGGCCGACCCATGCCACTTCTGGCTCGGTGTAGGCGATGGACGGGATCACTTTCGGATCGAAGTAGTGTTTCAGGCCGGAGATAACTTCTGCGGCAACGTGACCTTCATGTACGCCTTTGTGCGCCAGCATCGGCTGACCGACGATATCGCCGATAGCAAAGATGTGCGGCACGTTGGTGCGCATTTGTTTGTCAACGCGGATGAAGCCACGATCGTCCACTTCCACGCCCGCTTTGCCTGCGTCGAGGTTTTTACCGTTCGGTACGCGGCCGATAGCCACCAGTACGGCGTCGTAACGCTGTGCTTCCGCTGGCGCTTTTTTGCCTTCCATGGAAACGTAAATACCGTCTTCTTTCGCTTCAACGGCAGTCACTTTGGTTTCCAGCATCAGGTTGAATTTCTTGCTGATGCGTTTAGTGAAGACTTTCACCACGTCTTTATCGGCCGCCGGGATAACCTGGTCGAACATTTCAACCACGTCAATCTCTGAACCCAGCGCATGGTATACGGTACCCATTTCCAGACCGATGATACCGCCGCCCATGACCAGCATGCGTTTCGGTACGGATTTCAGCTCCAGGGCGTCGGTGGAGTCCCATACGCGCGGATCTTCATGCGGGATAAATGGCAGTTGAATCGGACGGGAACCCGCCGCGATGATGGCGTTGTCGAAGTTGATCACGGTTTTGCCGTTTTCGCCTTCCACTTCCAGGGTGTTAGCGCCGGTGAATTTACCCAGACCGTTAACCACCTTCACTTTACGCCCTTTGGCCATGCCAGCCAGACCACCGGTCAGCTGAGTGATGACTTTTTCTTTCCAGGTGCGGATCTTGTCAATATCAGTTTTCGGTTCGCCGAAAACGATGCCGTGTTCGGCCAGCGCTTTCGCTTCTTCGATAACTTTTGCCACGTGCAGCAGCGCTTTAGAAGGGATACAACCCACGTTCAGGCACACCCCACCGAGGGTGCTGTAACGTTCTACGATGACGGTTTCCAGACCTAAATCAGCGCAACGGAAAGCTGCAGAGTAGCCTGCAGGACCTGCCCCAAGTACCACGACCTGAGTTTTGATTTCAGTACTCATCATGACCTCTGTAATTTATATCCGGCGGGTCTGACGCTATTATTCTTACGCCCAAGTCCACCGGGACGTTCTATCCGCGTGTATTTTACAAAATTGTTAACAATTTTTAAACAACAAACGGCAAACGATTTTGTCCTTTGTTGCTGATAATCCCAAACAGCCTGAGGTTATCAGAAAAAAGCCGGCCGTCAGGCCGGCTTTTTCGATTACATCACCAGGCGGCGAATGTCGCTCAGGGTGTTGTTGATGATGGTAATGAAGCGGGCACCATCAGCACCGTCGATCACGCGGTGGTCGAAGGACAGAGAGATCGGCAGCATCAGACGCGGCACGAACTCTTTACCATTCCATACCGGCTCCATCGCGGACTTAGACACGCCGAGGATGGCCACTTCCGGCGCGTTAACAATCGGCGCGAAGTGGGTCGTACCCAGGCCGCCGATGCTGGAGATGGTGAAGCAACCGCCCTGCATTTCGCCCGCCGTCAGTTTGCCATCGCGCGCTTTCTTCGAGATGGTGGTCAGCTCACGAGACAGCTCGGTGATGCTCTTCTTGTTCACGTCTTTAAAGACCGGAACCACCAGACCGTTCGGGGTATCAACCGCCACACCGATGTTGATGTATTTCTTCAGCGTCAGGCGCTGACCATCTTCGGAGAGCGAGCTGTTGAAGCGCGGCATCTGCTCAAGCGCAGCGGCCACAGCTTTCATGATGAAGACAACCGGGGTGAATTTCACGTCCAGTTTACGCTTCTCAGCTTCGGCGTTCTGCTGCTTACGGAACGCTTCCAGATCGGTGATATCGGTTTTATCGAAGTGGGTAACGTGCGGGATCATGACCCAGTTACGGCTCAGGTTAGCACCAGAGATTTTCTGGATACGGCCCAGCTCCACTTCTTCGATTTCGCCGAACTTGCTGAAGTCAACCTTCGGCCATGGCAGCATGCCCGGGATACCGCCGCCAGCGGCAGCCGCCGGTGCGGATTCAGCGCGTTTAACGGCTTCTTTCACGTAGGCCTGAACGTCTTCGCGCAGGATACGACCTTTACGGCCGGTGCCTTTCACTTTCGCCAGGTTAACGCCGAACTCGCGGGCCAGGCGGCGAATCAGCGGAGTCGCGTGAACGTAAGCATCGTTTTCAGCGAATTCGGTTTTGCCTTCTGCTTTCGCAGCCGGCGCCGCGGCAGGCTTAGCGGCCTGAGCCGGTGCAGCAGCCGGTGCCGGTGCAGCAGCCTGAGCCGGAGCGGCGGCAGGCGCAGCGCCTTCCACTTCGAAGACCATGATCAGGGAGCCGGTTTTGACTTTATCGCCGGTGCTGATTTTGATCTCTTTGACGGTGCCCGCGAACGGCGCCGGCACTTCCATAGACGCTTTGTCGCCTTCGACGGTGATCAGGGACTGCTCTGCAGCCACTTTATCGCCGACTTTCACCATTACTTCAGTGACTTCAACTTCGTCGCCGCCGATGTCCGGGACGTTAACGTCTTTCGCGCCGGCAGCAGCAGCCGGTGCCGCGGCAGCCGGAGCGGCAGCCTGTGCCGGAGCGGCCGCAGGCGCAGCGCCCGCGACTTCGAAGATCATGATCAGGGAGCCGGTGGACACTTTATCGCCGGTGTTGATTTTGATCTCTTTCACGGTACCCGCGAACGGCGCCGGTACTTCCATAGAGGCCTTATCGCCTTCTACGGTGATCAGGGATTGCTCAGCGGCGATGGTGTCGCCCACTTTAACCATGATCTCGGTGACTTCAACTTCATCGCCGCCGATATCCGGGACGTGAACTTCTTTCGCTGCCGCGGCGGCGGCTGGCGCAGCAGCGGCCGGAGCGGCTTCTTTCTTCTCTTCCTGCGCAGGTGCAGCGGCTGCTGCACCCTCGGCGGAATCGAAAATCATAATCAGTTTGCCAGTCTCGGTTTTGTCGCCGACGGAGACTTTAATCTCTTTCACGACGCCAGCCTGCGGAGACGGGACTTCCATAGAGGCTTTATCGCCTTCTACGGTGATCAGCGACTGTTCAGCTTCTACTTTGTCGCCAGGTTTGACCAGGATCTCGGTGATTTCAACTTCATCAGCCCCGATGTCCGGTACTTTGATTTCGATAGCCATTATTCTTTTACCTCTTACGCCAGACGCGGGTTAACTTTTTCTGCATCGATGTCGAATTTCGCGATAGCGTCAGCGACCACTTTCTTATCGATTTCACCACGTTTAGCCAGTTCGCCCAGCGCTGCAACGACCACATAGGAAGCATCAACTTCGAAGTGGTGACGCAGGTTTTCACGGCTGTCGGAACGACCGAAGCCATCGGTACCCAGTACGCGGTAATCGTCAGCCGGTACGTAAGTACGAACCTGCTCGGCGAACAGTTTCATATAGTCAGTGGATGCCACAGCCGGAGCGTCGTTCATCACCTGAGCGATGTACGGCACGCGCGGGGTTTCCAGCGGGTGCAGCATGTTCCAGCGTTCGCAATCCTGGCCATCACGCGCCAGCTCGGTGAAGGAGGTGACGCTGTACACGTCAGAGCCCACGCCGTAGTCTTTCGCCAGGATCTGCGCTGCTTCACGGACGTGACGCAGGATAGAACCGGAGCCCAGCAGCTGAACTTTACCTTTGCTACCTTCGATGGTTTCGAGTTTGTAGATACCTTTACGGATACCTTCCTCGGCGCCTTCCGGCATCGCCGGCATGTGGTAGTTTTCGTTCAGGGTCGTGATGTAGTAGTAAACGTTCTCTTGTTTCTCACCGTACATACGCTCCAGGCCGTCATGCATGATGACCGCCACTTCGTAGGCGTAGGACGGATCGTAAGAGATACAGTTCGGGATAGTCAGAGACTGAATATGGCTGTGGCCATCTTCGTGCTGCAGACCTTCGCCGTTCAGCGTCGTACGACCGGAAGTACCACCGATCAGGAAGCCGCGAGCCTGCTGGTCGCCTGCCTGCCAGCACAGGTCGCCGATACGCTGGAACCCGAACATCGAGTAGTAGATGTAGAACGGGATCATCGGCAGGTTGTTGGTGCTGTAAGAGGTCGCCGCAGCCAGCCAGGATGCGCCTGCGCCTAGCTCGTTGATCCCTTCCTGCAGGATCTGGCCTTTTTCGTCTTCTTTGTAGTAAGCAACCTGCTCACGGTCCTGCGGGGTGTACTGCTGACCGTTCGGGCTGTAGATACCGATCTGACGGAACAGACCTTCCATACCGAAAGTACGCGCTTCGTCGGCGATGATCGGCACGAGGCGGTCTTTGATGGATTTGTTCTTCAGCATCACGTTCAGGGCACGAACGAACGCGATAGTGGTAGAGATCTCTTTATTCTGCTCTTCCAGCAGCGGGCGGAAATCTTCCAGCGTCGGCAGCTCCAGCTTCTCAGTGAAGTTCGGCTGACGGCTCGGCAGATAGCCGTGCAGTTTCTGACGCTGAGCGTGCAGATAGGTGTGCTCTTCGGAACCTTCCGGGAAGGTTACGTACGGCAGTTTTTCCAGATCGGCATCGGCAACCGGCACGTTGAAACGATCGCGGACGTAGCGAACGCCGTCCATGTTCATTTTCTTAACCTGGTGAGCGATGTTCTTACCTTCAGCAGTATCACCCATGCCGTAACCTTTGATGGTATGGGCGAGGATGACGGTCGCTTTGCCTTTGGTTTCCTGCGCTTTCTTCAGTGCAGCGTAAACTTTCTTCGGATCGTGGCCGCCACGGTTCAGAGCCCAAATCTGCTCGTCAGTCCAGTCGGCAACCAGCGCGGCGGTCTCCGGATATTTACCGAAGAAGTGCTCGCGCACATAAGCGCCGTCTTTGGATTTGAAGGTCTGGTAGTCACCGTCAACGGTTTCTTCCATCAGCTGAATCAGCTTACCGCTGGTGTCTTTACGCAGCAGCTCATCCCAACGACCGCCCCAGATAACCTTGATAACGTTCCAGCCAGCGCCCGCGAAGATGCCTTCCAGTTCGTTAATGATTTTGCCGTTACCGGTGACCGGACCATCAAGACGCTGCAGGTTACAGTTGATAACGAAGACCAGGTTGTCCAGCTTCTCACGGGTCGCGATGGTGATCGCGCCTTTAGATTCCGGCTCGTCCATCTCACCGTCGCCCAGGAACGCGTAAACGGTTTGTTTGGAGGTGTCTTTCAGACCACGGTGTTCCAGATATTTCAGGAATTTAGCCTGATAAATCGCCCCGATTGGGCCCAGGCCCATAGAAACGGTCGGGAACTGCCAGAATTCCGGCATCAGTTTCGGGTGCGGATAAGAGGACAGACCTTTACCGTGAACTTCCTGACGGAAGTTGTTCATCTGCTCTTCAGTCAGACGACCTTCCAGGAAAGCACGCGCATAAACGCCCGGAGAGATGTGACCCTGGAAGTACACCAGGTCGCCGCCATCCTGCTCATTGCGTGCGCGGAAGAAGTGGTTGAAGCACACTTCGTAGAAGGTTGCGGAAGACTGGAAAGAAGCCATGTGGCCGCCCAGTTCGAGATCTTTTTTCGATGCGCGCAGAACGGTCATGATGGCGTTCCAGCGGATCGCAGAACGGATACGACGTTCCAGATCCAGATTACCCGGATATTCCGGTTCATCTTCAACGGCAATAGTGTTTACGTAACCGCCGGTCGATGCGCCAGCAGCCACTTTCACCCCGCCTTTGCGGGCTTCAGAAAGGAGTTGGTCAATAAGATACTGAGCGCGCTCAACACCTTCTTCACGGATGACCGATTCGATCGCCTGTAGCCAGTCGCGAGTTTCGATCGGATCCACGTCATTTGGTAAACGTTCTGACATGGGGGGTATTCCTTATCTATCTAATCGTTGATTAATCTGGAACCTGTCCCATTGAACTCTTCGTTCTTCACCTTTGAACAACCAAAAATTCAATAAGACAGGTTCTGCGTTTAGTTGCCGCGCTCTAAAAATGGCGCTTAAGAACCGGAGTTCTCGTCCTTTCGTTGCTGTAAACGACGCAGCGAGCGTTCTCTACGACTCTGCTCACGGCTACGGTCCAGCAAAATTTCCTCAATGAACGCCAGGTGACGGTGCGACGCCTCACGCGCCTGCTCCGGCTCCCCGGCCATTATCGCCTCGAAAATGCGAGTGCGATGGTTGCTGACCAACGGGAGCATTTCCCGGCGGGCATACAGCAATTCAAAGTTCTGACGCACGTTTTGCGCCAGCATCGGCTCCATACACCTTAGCAGATGGAGCAAAACCACATTGTGTGCCGCCTCGGTGACGGCGATTTGGTACTGGACGACGGCGCCGGACTCGGCGTCCAGATCGCCCGACTGCTGAGCCCGCTCAATAGCCTGATGCAGCTCGCGGATACGGTCGCGATCTTCATCATTGCTGCGCAGCGCCGCGTAATAAGCCGCAATGCCTTCCAGCGCGTGACGGGTCTCAAGCAGATCGAATTGGGATTCAGGGTGATCGGACAGCAGCTCGACCAGCGGATCGCTGAAGCTCTGCCACAGGCGGCTCTGTACAAACGTTCCACCTCCCTGACGACGAAGCAACAGGCCCTTGGCTTCGAGGCGTTGAATCGCCTCACGCAGCGAGGGGCGGGAAACGTCGAACTGTTTGGCCAGTTCGCGTTCAGGCGGGAGTTTTTCACCGGGGCGCAAGGTCCCCTCAAGGATCAGAAACTCCAGCTGCTGCTCTATCACATCGGATAATTTTGGTTGGCGGATTTTGCTGTAGGCCATATTCCCTGTCTCTGCCATTAGCCCGGAGTCAATTGGTCTTACCAATTTAAAGTTCGTAGCGCTAAAGTAACAAAGTATTCACCTTCTGTCCATACAGGTTTTGATTGAAATCAGTAAACCACGGACATTTTAACAACCTTACAGAAATAACATTTCAGAAATGTAACCTTGCACAAATGTTACGTTTACTCATAAAGAGGTAGCATTAACTTAATGGAAACGAAAAATTACGCTATCTGAACCGATTCAACGACCAGATAAGTGAATATAAAGGCAGTAAATGCGAATAAATAACCAAATGAGAACAATGCGTCGGAATAATACTGAATGTGTCTATTGATGTCTTTTTAAACACATGGTCATCATCCCTTCATAAAGCAGGTGCATTCAAACGCGCTTACCACTATTCTCCCTGAGACGAAAGGCCTTTTTCTGAATTACTGCATCGCCTTCCGTAAACAAAACAATACAGAAACGGAAGTCGAAAAATACACAAACACAACAATATGTGCGCGCCATCACTCAGGTAAAAAGTGGGCCACTTCGCCCAAATTTTCGCTGGCTATGCTTTCTGGCAGGGACAGCAGTGAAGCAGCAACCTGACGGATGACGTACACAAAAAATAACCACATACGAGGTTTCATATGGAAGGTCAACAGCACGGCGATCGGCTGAAGCGCGGCCTCAAAAACCGCCATATCCAGCTCATCGCGCTGGGCGGGGCTATCGGCACCGGCCTGTTTCTGGGGAGCGCGTCCGTCATTCAGTCCGCCGGCCCGGGTATCATTCTTGGTTACGCGATTGCCGGTTTTATCGCCTTTCTGATCATGCGTCAGCTGGGCGAAATGGTGGTGGAAGAGCCGGTAGCCGGTTCGTTTAGCCACTTTGCTTATAAATACTGGGGCGGCTTTGCCGGCTTCGCCTCCGGCTGGAACTACTGGGTGCTGTATGTCCTGGTAGCCATGGCGGAACTGACCGCCGTCGGCAAATATATCCAGTTCTGGTGGCCGGAAATCCCGACCTGGGCCTCAGCGGCGGTTTTCTTCATCGCCATCAACGCCATTAACCTGACCAACGTGAAAGTGTTCGGTGAAATGGAGTTCTGGTTTGCCATTATCAAAGTGGTCGCCGTCGTGGCGATGATTTTGTTCGGCGGCTGGCTGCTGTTCAGCGGCAACGGCGGCCCGCAGGCGACGGTACGTAACCTGTGGGATCAAGGCGGGTTCCTGCCGCACGGCTTTACCGGGCTGGTGATGATGATGGCGATCATTATGTTCTCCTTCGGCGGTCTCGAGCTGGTGGGTATCACCGCGGCGGAAGCGGATAACCCGGAGCAAAGCATTCCGAAAGCCACCAACCAGGTTATCTACCGTATTCTGATCTTCTATGTTGGTTCGCTGGCGGTCCTGCTCTCGCTGCTGCCGTGGACGCGCGTGACCGCGGACACCAGCCCGTTCGTCCTGATTTTCCATGAGCTTGGCGATACGCTGGTGGCAAACGCCCTCAACGTGGTGGTGCTGACGGCGGCCCTGTCGGTGTATAACAGCTGCGTCTACTGCAACAGCCGTATGCTGTTCGGCCTTGCCCAGCAGGGGAACGCGCCGAAAGCGCTGCTCAGCGTCGACAAACGCGGCGTGCCGGTCAATACCATTCTCGTCTCCGCCGTGGTCACCGCCCTGTGTGTGCTGATCAACTACCTGGCGCCGGAATCCGCATTTGGCCTGCTGATGGCGCTGGTGGTCTCCGCCCTGGTGATCAACTGGGCGATGATCAGCCTCGCGCATATCAAATTCCGTCGCGCCAAACAGCAGCAGGGCGTCACCACCCGCTTCCCCGCCCTCTTCTACCCGCTGGGTAACTGGGTGTGCCTGCTGTTTATGGCCGCGGTGCTGATCATTATGCTGATGACCCCGGGGATGGCGATTTCCGTTTGGCTGATCCCGGTATGGATCGCAGTGCTGGGCGTGGGTTATCTGTTTAAACAGAAAGCCGCCGCCACCGTAAAAGCACAATAATACATCTCATCAATAATTCTCTTTGCTCTGCGCCCTCCCTTAATAACGGGCGCAGAGCATTGTTATCTGCTTCACACTTTCCCTTCCATAGCTTATTTATCCATATCGTCAACGCGTTCCTGCAACGTAATTCTCTCGATAGCAGCCAATAATTCTCTCCATACTGCAACGGAGAGACCGCACATGGCAGACAATAGACTTTCAATAAAAGAAAAGATTGGTTATGGGATGGGGGATGCCGGATGCAATATCATCTTTGGCGCCATCATGCTATTTGTTAACTATTTTTATACCGATATCTTCGGCCTGGCGCCGGCGCTGGTGGGCGTACTGCTGCTGTCGGTGCGCGTCATCGATGCCGTGACCGACCCGATCATGGGCGCCCTCGCCGACCGCACCCGCAGTAAATATGGCCGCTTTCGTCCATGGCTGCTGTGGATTGCCTTCCCCTACGCCCTGTTCAGCGTGCTGATGTTCACTACTCCTGAGTGGACCTATAACAGCAAAGTCATCTATGCGTTTGTCACCTACTTTCTGCTGTCGATTACCTATACCGCGATTAATATACCCTACTGCTCGCTGGGAACGGTGATGACCGCCGACCCGAAAGAACGTGTTGCCTGCCAGTCCTATCGTTTCGTGATGGTGGGTATCGCCACGCTGCTGCTGTCATTGACGCTGTTGCCCATGGCCGACTGGTTCGGCGGCGCCGATAAAGCAAAAGGCTATCAGATGGCGATGACCGTGCTGGCCTTTATCGGCATGTGTATGTTCCTGTTCTGCTTCGCCACCGTGCGCGAACGCATCCACCCGGCGGTGCAGACCAATGATGAA
Organism: Klebsiella sp. GB_Kp056; assembly: GCF_040064755.1. NCBI lineage: Bacteria > Pseudomonadati > Pseudomonadota > Gammaproteobacteria > Enterobacterales > Enterobacteriaceae > Klebsiella > Klebsiella sp. GB_Kp056. Next base: position 19,707 of record NZ_JBEAJA010000060.1, read on the forward strand.
CTGAAAAAAGATCTCAAAGACGTATGGAAAAATGACCAGTGGGTACGCATCCTGCTGCTCACGCTATGCAACGTCTGTCCGGGCTTTATCCGCATGGCCGCCACCATGTACTACGTCACCTGGGTGATGGGGCAAAGCACCCATTTTGCCACGCTGTTTATCAGCCTCGGCGTGGTCGGGATGATGATTGGCAGCATGCTGGCAAAAGTCCTCACCGACCGCTGGTGCAAACTGCAGGTCTTCTTCTGGACCAACATCGTGCTGGCGATCTTCTCCTGCGCCTTCTATTTCTTTAATCCGCACGCCACCACGCTGATTATGGTGCTCTACTTCCTGCTCAATATCCTGCATCAGATCCCCTCCCCGCTGCACTGGTCGCTGATGTCCGATGTTGACGACTACGGCGAGTGGAAAACCGGCAAGCGCATCACCGGTATTAGCTTCTCCGGCAATCTTTTTTTCCTTAAAGTCGGCCTGGCGGTCGCCGGGGCGATGGTCGGATTCCTGCTGTCATGGTACGGCTACGACGCCGGCGCCAAAGCGCAAAGCGCCTCGGCCCTCAACGGCATCGTGCTGCTGTTCTCGGTCATCCCCGGCGTCGGCTACCTGATCACCGCCGGCGTGGTGCGCCTGCTTAAAGTTGACCGCACCCTGATGCGCCAGATTCAGAGCGATTTAGAGAAGCGCCGCAGCAACTACAGCGAGCTGAATGAATACCAGGAACTGAAAACCAGTGAACACGTAAGGAAAGCCTGATGAACAACTGGCCAAACCCCTTTATTGAGCAACGCGCAGATCCCTTTATTCTGCGCCACCTGAATCATTACTACTTTATTGCCTCAGTGCCGGAATACGACCGGCTGGAGATCCGGCGCGCGGCAACCCTGGAGGGGTTGCGCGATGCTGAGCCGGTAGTGGTGTGGCGCGCACCGCAAAGCGGGCCGATGAGCCAGCTGATTTGGGCGCCGGAGCTACATGAGATAGACGGTAAGTGGTATATCTATTTTGCCGCCACCCATACCCACGATCTGGATGCGCTGGGCATGTTCCAGCATCGCATGTTCGTTATCGAGTGCGCCGACAGCGATCCGCTGACCGGCCGCTGGCAGGAAAAAGGCCAGGTGGTGACGCCTTTCGATACCTTCGCCCTCGATGCCACCACCTTTATCCATCAGGGCAAACGCTGGTACCTGTGGGCGCAAAAATCTCCGCATATCGAGGGCAACTCAAACCTATATCTCGCTGAAATGGCCAACCCGTGGACGCTAAAAGGCGAGCCGGTCATGCTGAGCAAGCCGGAGTTCGACTGGGAGTGCCGGGGATTTAAGGTCAATGAAGGACCCGCGGTGCTGGTGCATGGCGATAAGCTTTTCATCAGCTATTCCGCCAGCGCCACCGATGAAAACTACTGCATGGGATTGCTCTGGATCGACCGGGAGGCCGATCCGCTGCAGCCGGAAAACTGGCATAAAGCCCCGCAGCCAGTGTTCCGGACCAGCTATGAAAACCGCCAGTATGGCCCGGGCCATAACAGTTTTACCCAAACGCCGGCGGGGGAAGATGTGCTGGTATATCACGCGCGGAATTACACCGAGATTGAAGGCGACCCGCTGTATGATCCCAATCGTCATACGCGGCTAAAACTTGTCTCCTGGAGAGAGGACGGCATGCCCGACTTCGGCGTCCCGCCGGCGGATACGCTGTAGCGGTTCGGTATGCTGCCCGCAGGCGCGGGTTCTCCAGGCCGGGTCAGGCGAAGCCGCCCCCCGGCAACATGACAAGCCCGGCGTCAGATATAGCGCCCGGCGGCGCTATTGCTTGCCGGCCTGCGTGGTGTGAGCCCCAGGCCGGATAAGCGCAGCGCCATCCGGCAATCAAAGCCCCGCAGGTGGGGTATCCTGACAGATAAAGTACGGGCGCAGGCCGTTACACCAGGGTGCCGTAAATCGTCAGCAGCGCCATGATCACCACCACCACCAGCGAGGTTTTCTTGGCCATCGACACCGCGGCCTTTGGGGTCGCCACTTTATCCACGTGCGGTTCACGGGCCAGGGAATACTGCGCCAGGCGGGTCAATACCTGATACTGCGACGAATGGCGGTCGCCTAACGATGCAAACCACGCCGGAAGCGCTTTCTCTCCATGCCCCACCAGGGCATAGACAACCCCCACCAGACGCACCGGCAGCCAGTCGACAATATGCAGGATACCATCGATTCCAGACTGCAAACGGTGATGCGGCGTCTGGTAGCGCGCCAGCCACGTCTGCCAGGCACGCAGAACGCAATAAGCGATAAGCGTCAGCGGCCCCCACGCCCCACCCACCACAAACCAAAAGAGTGGCGCCAGGTAGTAACGATAGTTAATCCATAACAGCGCATTTTGCAGTTCGCTAAGGTACTCGCGCTCATCACAGCCCGGCGGGACGCCATGGATCAACGTCAGCTCGCTGGCCATCGCATCGCAGGCGCGACTGTCATTGCGCGACGCCGCTTTCAGATAGGCATGATAGTGCAGCCGAACCTTGCCGGCGCCGATGCACAGCAGACCCAGCAAGATCCAGAACACCAGCAGCGGTACGTTGAACAGCTGCCCCTGCAGCAAGCGCTGAACGAGGTAGACCACCGCGACGGCGACCAGGGTCATCAGCAGCGTTCCCGGCAACGAGAAATGTTTTATCCGGCGAAACACCACCTCCAGCCGATGATCAAGCTGCCAGTGTTCGCCCAGTTTAAACAGGCGTTCAGCGATAAGCACCAGCAGCGTAGTAAACAGCGTCATGAGGTCTCCTTTTCTGACGGCGCGCTGAGCAGCGCACGAAATTTTTTCCAGTCAAAGGCCGGTCCCGGGTCTGTCTTGCGCACGGGCGCGATATCGCTATGGCCCGTGATGTTTGTGGCGATGGCAGGATAAATCGTGATAAGCAGATCCGTCACCGCCGCCAGCTGCTGGTACTGCGCATCGGTATACGCCAGGGTATCCGTGCCTTCCAGCTCTATGCCGATGGAAAAGTCATTGCAGCGTTCGCGCCCCTGATAGCAGGAGACCCCCGCATGCCATGCACGCTTATCGAAAGGCACATACTGCACGATTTCACCATCACGGCGAATCAGACAATGCGCCGAAACGCGCAGATGAGCGATCTCGGCAAAGAAAGGATGCGCGTGCGGATCCAGGGTGCCGGTGAACAGCGCGTCAATCCATGGACCACCAAATTCACCTGGTGGCAGGCTAATGTTATGCACCACCAGTAAGGAAGGGGCTTCTTCATCCGGACGGCAGTCATGGTGCGGCGAGGGAACCCGACGCGCGCCGACCAGCCATCCCTCGTTCAACTGCATGCGGGATCTCCTTTCGCGAACTCATGCTTCCGGGCCACACGCCGGCCCAAAGGATGAAGTGTGTATGGTACTGAAACGTCGTTCAGGTTAGCATGTTTCCCACTTCTGAATCTTATCTATCTGGAGCTTTATCATGTCGCCTCGTCGTTACAACCCCGACCGCCGCCGTGACGTGCTGCTGGAACGAATTAATCTCGATATTACCGATGCTGTCGCACACTCCCTGCGGGAAGATTTGGGCGGCGAAGTCGACGCCGGCAACGATATTAGCGCACAATTATTGCCGCAGGATGCACGCTCCCATGCGGTGGTCATTACCCGCGAAGATGGCGTCTTCTGTGGTAAACGCTGGGTGGAAGAGGTCTTCATTCAGCTCGCCGGTGACGACGTGACTATCACCTGGCACGTCGCCGATGGCGACGCGGTCAAAGCCGATCAACCCCTGTTCGAGCTGGAAGGCCCATCGCGCATTCTGCTCACTGGCGAACGTACGGCGCTGAACTTTGTGCAAACCCTCTCCGGCGTCGCCAGCGTCGTCCGCCGCTATGTCGACCTGCTGGCCGGCACCAAAACCCAACTCCTGGATACGCGTAAAACGCTGCCAGGGCTGCGTACCGCGCTGAAATACGCGGTTCTCTGCGGCGGCGGCGCCAACCACCGTCTGGGGCTGTTCGACGCTTTCCTGATTAAAGAAAACCACATCATCGCCTCCGGCTCGATCCGTCAGGCGGTGGAGAAGGCGTTCTGGCTGCATCCTGATGTGCCGGTGGAAGTGGAAGTGGAAACGCTGGATGAGCTGGAGCAGGCGTTAAAAGCCGGGGCCGATATCATTATGCTCGATAACTTCACCACCGACCTGATGCGCGAGGCGGTGAAAATCACCGCTGGCCAGGCGGCGCTGGAGGTCTCCGGCAACGTCACCTTTGACACTATCCGCGAATTTGCCGAGACCGGGGTCGACTATATCTCCGTCGGGGCCCTGACCAAACATGTGCAGGCGCTCGACCTGTCGATGCGTTTCCGCTGAGGATTTGGCCTTCACGCTTCCGGGCGTGAAGGCCTGAATTTGCGACCCGACTCGCAGTCGCTCTTGCTCGCCATGCAATACCGGTAAAAACCCTGGAACCCGGTTTCCCGGATCGTTTTCGTCTCCTCGCCTGCCCCCCAGAATCCCGTCACAGTGCTCCTGTCACAACAAGGAGCGACTTATGGATAAACAACGAGGTTTTACCCTGATTGAACTGATGGTGGTCATCGGCATCATCGCCATTCTCAGCGCCATCGGCATCCCGGCCTACCAGAACTACCTGCGTAAAGCCGCCCTCACCGACCTGCTGCAGACCTTTGTCCCCTACCGGACGGCAATCGAACTTTGCGCGCTCGATCATGGCGGCCTGACGACATGCGACGGCGGCAGCAATGGCATCCCCTCGCCAACAACCACGCGCTACCTCTCCGCCATGAGCGTGGCCAAAGGCGTCGTTACCCTCACCGGCCAGGAAAGTCTCAACGGACTGGGCGTCACCCTGACCCCGACCTGGGATAACGCCGAAGGCGTCACCGGTTGGCAGCGGGTCTGCACTATCACCGACAACAGCGCACTTCAGCAGGCCTGCGAAGACGTCTTCCGGGTGAAGTGAGGGCGACAACATGAAAACAGAACAGCTGATCCCTCTCTGTCGTCGCCATCACGCCCTGCTGCTGCACAGCGATGAGCAGACGATATCCATTGCGGTGGTCGATACCCCACCGACGGAGCTAATGGAGGCACTGCGTTTCGCGACGCAAAAACGGATCGATATTGAATGCTGGAGCCAGGAGCAGATGGATAAGCGCCTGCAAGTCCAGGAAAAGCAGGCGCTGCTGGCGCAAAATGCAGGGCCGGAAAACATCGCCGAGCGGGTCAACCAGATCCTCGAGCAGGCCCTGCGTCAGCGGGCGTCCGATATTCATATCGAGCCCACGGAAGCGCACTTAAGGATCCGCCTGCGTGTCGATGGCGTGCTACACGCTCTGCCGCTGCTGGCGCCCGATCTGGCCGCGCCGGTTATCGCACGACTCAAGGTGATGGCCAATCTCGATATCGCTGAGCATCGTTTGCCGCAGGATGGTCAGTTCGCGCTGAACCTCGCCGGACGGCCGCTCTCCTTTCGCATCGCCACCCTGCCCTGCCGCTATGGCGAGAAAATTGTCCTGCGCCTTCTGCATCAGGTTGACCAGGCGCTGGATCTGGAGGCTCTCGGCCTCTCATCCTCTCAGCTGGCGGCCTTTCGCCAGGCCCTGAATCAGCCACAGGGGCTGCTGTTGGTCACTGGCCCAACCGGAAGCGGGAAAACGGTGACCCTCTACAGCGCCCTGCAGGCCCGAAACCGGGAGCAAGTGAACATCTGTAGCGTCGAGGATCCTCTGGAGATCCCTATCGCCGGGATGAACCAGACGCAAAACAATCCGCGCGCCGGGCTGACCTTTCACAGCGTGCTGCGCGCCCTGTTACGCCAGGACCCGGATATTGTGATGGTGGGTGAAATCCGCGATGCCGAAACCGCTGAAATCGCGCTGAAAGCCGCTCAAACGGGCCATCTGGTGCTCTCTACCCTGCACACCAATTCCACCAGCGAAACCCTCACTCGCCTGCAGCAAATGGGCATCGCCCGCTGGATGATCTCTTCTGCGCTCTCGCTGGTTATCGCCCAGCGTCTGGTCCGCAAGCTGTGCCCCCACTGCCGGCGCAATGCCGGCAGCGCCGCCGACCTGCCGCACAGTCTGTGGCCCCGCCCGCTGCCGCGCTGGCAGGCAGCAGGCTGCGAAAACTGTTATCACGGGTATCATGGCCGTCTGGCGCTGTTTGAGGTCTTGCCTGTCACCCCGGGGCTACGTCAGGGGATAGTCCAGGGACTCAACGCCCTTGAGATCGAATCTCTGGCGCGAGCCGCGGGCATGATGACGCTTTTTGAAAGCGGATGTCAGGCTATCGAACAGGGGTTGACGAGCCTCGAAGAGGTGGTGCGGGTGCTGGGGATCCCCCATGGCGACTAAGCGTCTCTGGCGCTGGCGAGGCGTCGATGCACAAGGCGCTCCTTGTCAGGGGATGCTATGGCAAGCCAGTCGTCCGGAGGTGCTGCATCACCTCCAGCAGCAGCGCATCATGCCGCTGGCTATACGCCGCTGTTCGGTGAAGCAAAGCCTGTGGCACCCGCGCTACAGCAGCGAAACCATCCGCCAGTTGGCAACCCTGCTGCAGGCCGGGCTACCGCTGGCGGAAGGGTTATCGCTGTTGGCGCAGCAGCAACCGCATGCGCAGTGGCAGGCGCTGCTTGAGGCGCTGGGCCGCGAACTGGCCCAGGGCGTAGCCTTCTCTGCCGCACTGGCGCAGTGGCCGCAGGCTTTTCCGCCACTGTATCTGGCGATGATTAGCACCGGCGAACTGACGGGCAAGCTCGATATTTGCTGCCAGCAGCTGGCCAACCAGCAGCAGGAGCAGCAGCGGCTTGCCGGCAAGGTCAAAAAGGCGCTGCGCTACCCGCTAATCGTGCTCACTCTGGCGCTGCTGGTGGTGCTTGGAATGCTCTATTTTGTCCTTCCCGAATTCACCGCCATCTACCAGACGTTCAATACGCCGCTGCCGTTGTTGACGCGAATGGTTATTGCGGCAGGCGACATGCTGAGCCGCGGCTGGCCGTTGCTGTTGGCCTTTCTGCTGAGCCCGCTGCTGCTCAACCAGCTGGTCCGGCAGCGCGCCGACTGGCTGCTGCGTCGCCAGCAGCTGCTTAACGCGCTCCCTCTCGTCGGCCCCCTGATCGGCGGCCAACAGCTGAGCCTGATATTCACCGTTCTGGCGTTAACCCAAAGCGCCGGTATCAGCTTTCTGCAGGGGCTGCAAAGCGTTGAAGAGACCCTGTCGTGCCCGCTGTGGCGCCAGCGCCTGGCGCAGGCCCGCGCGCTGATCGTTCAGGGGGATCCGATCTGGCAGGCGTTAAGCCGCTGCGGCGGTTTTACACCGCTGTGTCTGCAGCTCATCCGCACGGGGGAAAGCGCGGGGGCGCTGGATCAGATGCTGGAAAACCTGGCGCATCATCATCGTGAGCAGACCCATCAGCGAGCCGACAGTCTGGCTGCGCATCTGGAACCCCTGATGCTGGTAATAACCGGCTCGCTGGTTGGGATCCTGGTGGTGGCGATGTATTTGCCCGTTTTTCACCTGGGCGATGCCATTGGCGGAGCGGGAGGATGAGAAACGCTGGCACCGCGCAGGCGCCAGCGCAGCCGGTTACAGGCTGTTGAATACCCGGTTCTCTTGTTCCTGAACGCGGATAAAGGTGGTGCGTTTGGTCAGCTCTTTCAGTCGCGAGGCGCCAACGTAGGTGCAGGCTGAACGCAGGCCGCCGAGAATGTCGCGCGCGGTATTGTCCACCGGGCCACGCAGCGGCAGCTTCACGGTTTTCCCTTCCGCCGCGCGGTATTTCGCGACACCGCCCACATGGCGGGTCATCGCCGACTCGGAGCTCATGCCGTAAAACAGCATGAATTTTTCACCGTTCTCTTCAACCACAGTACCGCCGCTCTCTTCGTGGCCCGCCAGCATACCGCCGAGCATCACGAAATCAGCGCCGCCGCCGAAGGCTTTCGCCACATCGCCCGGCATGGTGCAACCGCCATCGCTGATGATCTGGCCGCCAAGGCCGTGTGCGGCATCAGCACACTCGATCACGGCGGAGAGCTGCGGGTAGCCGACCCCGGTTTTGACACGGGTGGTGCAAACGGACCCCGGGCCAATGCCAACTTTGACGATATCGGCGCCGGAGAGGATCAGCTCTTCGCACATTTCACCGGTGACCACGTTCCCGGCGATAATGGTTTTTTGCGGCCAGGCTTCGCGCGCCTTCGCCACAAACTGTACGAAGTGTTCAGAGTAGCCATTGGCGACGTCAATGCACACAAAATTCAACTGTGGGTTCTCAGAGAGGATCTGTTGCGTTTTATCGAAATCCGCGTCGGAAGTACCGGTGGAAACCATCACATGCTTGAGAACGTCTGCGGATACGCTCTGGACAAACGCCTGCCATTCTTCTGCGGTGTAGTGCTTGTGTACTGCGGTAAGAATGCCAAAAGTGGCCAGCGCTTTCGCCATGCTGAAGGTGCCGACGGTATCCATGTTTGCCGCAATAATCGGCACGCCGGACCAGGTCAGGCCTGAATGTTTAAAGGTGAATTCACGTTCCAGCTCAACATCAGAACGGCTTTTGAGGGTAGAGCGTTTCGGGCGGATAAGAACGTCTTTGAAACCAAGCTTCAGATCTTCTTCAATACGCATGTGCGAATTCCTGGGGTTAATGGCATTAATGTAAGAGCACAACTCCAGTGACGTTATCATACGCACGAATCAGGCCCGCGCAAGACTGCGATTTTCACTTTTTTTACGCTACAATCGTATAAATTTACCTGGTGAATGGAGAAAAAAACGCTTATGTCTCCACCCGCCAGCGTATTATTTTTAACCATTTGATTTGCTTGATTAAAATAAACAGAATAGCGGACGGCGCTCCCGGTTGGCACGGGGCCATCACGACAAGATCGCTGTCGCCTCTCCGGCATACTGCCCGTCCTCGCTGTCTGAATACCAAAAAATACGAGCAATCCGTTTCAGGGTCAGAAGATATGGGGTACACAGTCGCGTTAACAGGCGGGATTGGCAGCGGTAAAAGTACGGTTGCCGACGCCTTCGCGCAGCTCGGGATTAACGTTATCGATGCCGATGTTATCGCCCGCCAGGTGGTCGAACCCGGCACCCCGGCGCTCCAGGCCATTGCCGGCCACTTCGGGCCACAGATGATCGCTCCCGACGGCACGCTAAACCGCCGTCTGCTGCGGGAAAAAATTTTCGCTCAGGTGGAGGAAAAAGCCTGGCTCAACGCGCTGTTGCATCCGCTAATTCAGCAGGAAACGCGCCGCCAGATGCAGGCCGCCATCTCCCCTTATCTCCTCTGGGTCGTACCTTTGCTGGTCGAAAACCGCCTGTCCAGCCAGGCCGATCGCGTCCTGGTCGTCGATGTGCCAAAAGAGACGCAAATCGAACGCACCATGCTGCGCGATAAGGTCAGCCGCGAACATGCTGAACATATTCTTGCCGCCCAGGCCACGCGCGAGCAGCGCCTGACCGTCGCGGACGATGTTATTGAAAACACTGGCACGCCGGATGCAGTGGCATCGGATGTTGCCCGCCTGCACGAAAAGTATTTAACGCTGGCATCGCAGGCCGCCTCACAGGAAAACTCGTAATGCATACCCCCGTTCTGTTTGAACATCCTCTTAATGAGAAAATGCGCACCTGGCTGCGCATCGAATTTCTGATCCAGCAGATGGCTTTCCATCCGATGATTGCCAGCCATGCCGATGCGCTCCATTTTTTCCGTAACGCCGGCGATCTGCTGGATGTCCTGGAGCGCGGCGAGGTGCGTACCGATCTGGTCAAAGAGCTGGAGCGCCAGCAGCGTAAGCTCCAGTCCTGGGCAGAAGTGCCGGGAGTCGATCAGGAGCGCATTAACGCGCTGCGCCAGCAGCTCAAGCAGTCTTCCAGCACCCTGATGGCCGCGCCGCGCATTGGTCAGTTTCTGCGTGAAGATCGCCTGATTGCGCTAGTGCGTCAGCGTCTGAGTATCCCTGGAGGCTGCTGCAGCTTCGATTTACCGACCCTGCATATCTGGCTCCATATGCCGCAGGCGCATCGTGACGAGCAGGTGGCCAGCTGGCTTGCCAGCCTCGATCCTTTGGTCCAGTCCCTGAGCCTGATCCTCGATCTGATCCGTAACTCCGGGCAGTTTCGCAAACAGACCAGCCTCAATGGCTTTTATCAGGATAATGGCGAAGATGCCGATCTGCTGCGCCTGCGTCTCGATCTGGCCCACCAGCTTTATCCGCAGATCTCCGGCCATAAGAGCCGTTTCGCCATCCGCTTCCTGCCGCTGGACAGTGAGTATGGGATCGTGCCGGAGCGCTTTGATTTTGAACTGGCCTGCTGTTAAGGAGATAACATGTCAGAAGAGACTATCGTCAATTGTCCGACCTGCGGCAAAAATGTGGTTTGGGGCGAACAAAGCCCCTATCGTCCGTTCTGCAGCAAGCGCTGCCAGCTGATCGATTTGGGAGAATGGGCAGCAGAGGAGAAGCGCATCCCCAGCGCGGGCGATCTCTCCGATAGCGATGACTGGAGCGAACAGCAGCCCTGATTTGACGGCACGCTAACCCAACACCTGTTGGGTTAGTCTCCCGACCCGGGGCTCAGCCCTGGGCGATAAGTTTGCGGATAACCGGTTCATTCGCCGGGGGAAACGCCGCCGGATCCAGCGCCTGCCGCGCCATCCACTGTCCCGGCTGCCCCTCTTTGCCCCAGGGCTCGCCTTCCCAGCTTTCCACGAGGAAAAACCACAGCGTAATGTGGCGATCGGGGAACTGATACTCCAGCTTATCAAATAGTGAAAACGTGGTGACCGTAATCCCCACCTCTTCCTGTAGCTCGCGGATCAATGCCTGCTCTGGCGTTTCAGCAGATTCAATCTTCCCGCCCGGGAACTCCAGTTTATTCGCCATATGGGCATCGGCGGCGCGCTGGGTAATAAAGATGTCGCCTTCTGGATTGCGAATTATCCCTACGGCGATTTGCAGTTTTTTCATTGAATCAGCTCCATAAAAAAGGCGCAGAACTCTGCGCCTTTGTTTTTTTATCAGCCCTTAGCTCAGACGGCCATGGCACTGTTTGTATTTTTTACCGGAACCGCAGGGGCAGGGATCGTTACGCCCCACTTTACGTTCGCCGGTTTGCGCCGCCAGATCCTGTGCAGCGGCTTCATCATCGCTCTGATGGCTGAGCTGCTGCATCTGCGCCAGGCGCTCGGCCTCTTCACGACGCTGCTGCTCCATCGCCTCGACTTCTTCCGGCATCCGCACCTGCACTTTGCTCAGGGTGCTGATCACTTCATACTTCAGTGACTCCAGCATCGCGGCAAACATAGAGAACGATTCGCGCTTGTACTCCTGCTTCGGATCTTTCTGCGCATAGCCGCGCAGGTGGATACCCTGGCGCAGGTAGTCCATCGCCGCCAGGTGTTCTTTCCACAGCGAATCCAGGGTCTGCAGCATCACGCCTTTCTCGAAGTGGCGCATCATTTCAGCGCCGACCACTTCTTCTTTACGCTGGTAGGTTTCTACCGCGCTCTGCAGAATACGTTCGCGCAGGGTCTCTTCATGCAGCTCCGGCTCTTTATCCAGCCACTCTTTGATTGGCAGGTCGAGGTCGAAGTCGTTTTTCAGACGCTCCTGCAGGCCTTCGATATCCCACATTTCCTCCAGCGACTGCGGCGGAATATGGGCATCGATAGTCGCCTTAAACACGTCTTCGCGGATGCTGTTGATGGTTTCGCTGACATCAGACACGTCCAGCAGTTCGTTACGCTGGGTGTAAATTGCCCGGCGCTGGTCGTTGGCCACATCATCATATTCCAGCAGCTGCTTACGAATATCGAAGTTACGGCTCTCGACTTTACGCTGTGCGTTGGCGATAGCCTTGGTGACCCACGGGTGCTCAATGGCTTCGCCGGGTTTCATCCCCAGTTTACGCATCATGCCGGATACGCGATCGGAGGCGAAGATACGCATCAGGGCATCTTCCATCGACAGGTAGAAGCGGGAAGAACCGGCATCCCCCTGACGACCGGCACGGCCGCGCAGCTGGTTATCGATACGGCGTGATTCATGACGCTCGGTACCGATGATGTGCAGGCCGCCTGCGGCCAGTACCGCATCGTGGCGCACCTGCCAGTCGGCTTTGATTTGTTCAATCTGCTCAGGCGTTGGGTTTTCCAGCGCCGCGACTTCCGCCTGCCAGCTACCGCCGAGCATAATATCGGTACCACGGCCCGCCATGTTGGTAGCGATGGTCACCGCGGAAGGATAGCCTGCCTGGGCGACGATGTCCGCTTCGCTGGCGTGGAACTTGGCGTTCAGAACGTTGTGCTTAATGCCGGCTTTGGTTAGCTCACGGGAAACCACTTCCGATTTCTCGATCGAGATTGTCCCCACCAACACCGGCTGACCGGCTGCGGTACGGGTTTTAATATCTTCGATAATCGCCTGAATTTTTTCCGCTTCGGTCATATAGACCAGATCCGCCATGTCTTTACGGATCATCGGACGGTTGGTCGGGACGACCACGGTATCCAGCTTATAGATGGAGCTGAATTCAAAGGCTTCAGTATCGGCGGTACCGGTCATCCCCGCCAGTTTCTCATACAGACGGAAATAGTTCTGGAAGGTGATAGAGGCCAGGGTCTGGTTCTCGTTCTGGATCTCCACGCCCTCTTTGGCCTCAACGGCCTGGTGCAGGCCATCGGACCAGCGGCGGCCCTGCATCGTACGGCCAGTGTGCTCATCAACGATGATAACTTCACCATCTTTAACGATGTAGTCAACGTCGCGGGTGAACAGCGCATGGGCGCGCAGCGCGGCGGTAACGTGGTGCATCAGCATAATGTTGGTCGGGGAGTACAGGGACTCACCTTCATCCATAATGCCTTCCTGTACCAGCAGCTCTTCAATCAGCACCAGACCGCGTTCGGTCAGGTTAACCTGACGCGCTTTTTCATCCACCGAGAAGTGGCCTTCGCCGGTGAAGGTGTCCGAATCCTCTTTTTCCTGACGGATCAGGTGTGGAATGATCTTGTTGACCTTGCGGTACATTTCAGAGCTGTCTTCCGCCGGGCCGGAAATGATCAGCGGGGTACGCGCCTCATCGATCAAGATGGAGTCCACCTCATCCACCAGCGCATAGTGCAGTTTACGCTGAACGCGCTCTTCCGGGCTGAAGGCCATGTTGTCGCGCAGGTAATCGAAGCCGTATTCGTTGTTGGTGCCATAGGTGATATCGGCAGCGTAGGCTTCACGCTTCGCCGGCGCCGGCAGGCCGGACATGTTGATGCCAACGGTCATGCCGAGGAATTCGAACAGCGGGCGGTTATTTTCGGCGTCACGCTGGGCCAGATAATCGTTGACGGTCACCACGTGAACGCCTTTGCCGGTCAGCGCGTTGAGGTAGGCCGGCAGGGTCGCGGTCAGGGTTTTACCTTCACCGGTACGCATCTCGGCGATGCAGCGATCGTTAAGCACCATACCGCCCAGCAGCTGGACGTCGAAGTGACGCATGCCGAACACGCGCTTACTGGCTTCGCGAACGACGGCGAAAGCTTCAGGGATCAGGTTTTCCAGTACTTCGCCTTTTTCCAGGCGCGCGCGGAATTCAGCGGTTTTCGCTTTCAGCTCGTCATCAGAGAGTTTTTCCATCGCCGGTTCCATACCGTTGATGATATTGACGACTTTGCGCATACGACGCAGCGTACGGTCGTTACGGCTGCCGAAAACCTTGGTTAACATTTTAATAAGCATAATAAAATCTCAAACGCCCCGCGGTGCGGAGTCACAAAAAATAGGATAGTCCGTGGTTATTTTCAGCTGAGACGTTGAGGCCCTGCGCGGATCCCCGCCACCTGGCTTATCCAGGCGCTGACGCGGAAGGCAGAATATGAGGAAGGGATATACGCTGCCTGGCGGAACACCACCGGCGGCGTACTGTCCTGCGTCAGCAGCGCGCTGAGCGTGTCGAGCAGCGCCAGATGCTGCGCCTGCAGCGGGGACGCTTCTTCCGCCACCGGCAAGGCCTGCGGCGCCATGGCGAAAGAGAGATGACGAATAACGGTGCGAATGGCGTGCTGATGCCAGTAGTCGACGGTAAAGTTTGGCCGGCGATTCGTCTCCAGCAGCGCCAGCTGGGAGAAATTAACTTTGCTCGGATTATGGTTGCTGGCGGTCGCCTTCGCGGGCGTCGCGGTCTCATGGCCGTTGCTTAGCGCAGGCAGGCCGAGGCTGGCCGCGACCATCCCCAACAGGAGATGCGGCCAAAAATACCGTCTGCCAAACTGTCGCCAGCGCGTCAGCAATCCACTCACGTTCATTACCTTTCTTTGGTATACCCGTTGTCGTTCAGGCTGTCTCTTTATTAACGTTTTTCGCAGGACAGCATGATGTCCACGGGGTAAAGCAACCCGGAGAAATAATTTTGCGCTCAAATACTAACATTAATAGCGCGCTGAGGCAGCATGAATGAAGGCTGTTGCCCGGGGAAAACGCTTAATAAAGCAGCGAACGCGCGCTAATTATTACCCAGAAATCGCAGCGAAAAATAACGGGAAGAGGCTATAAAAGAAAAACGACTGGTTCCCTGGTCGGAGAGAGTACCAGGTTACCAGTCGAATTTACTGAATGGTCAGGCTTACGCCAAAACCATCGACGGTGCGCGGAACGCCATTGGCAGTTTTGCGTCGTCTTCGAAGGTCACATACTCCCAGGCTTCCTGTTTTGCCAGAACAGCCTGCAGCAGTTTGTTATTCAACGCGTGACCCGATTTGTACGCCGTGAATGCGCCGATAATGTTGTGACCACACATAAACAGGTCACCGATCGCATCCAGCATTTTGTGGCGAACAAATTCGTCTTCAAAGCGCAGACCGTCTTCGTTCAGTACGCGATAATCGTCAACAACGATGGCACAATCGAAGCTGCCGCCCAGGCACAGGCCGCGGGACTGCAGATATTCGATATCGCGCATGAAACCGAACGTACGCGCACGACTAATCTGACGCATGAACGCATCGGCCGAGAAGTTCAGCGTATAGCGCTGGGTGCTGGCATCAATCGCCGGATGGTTAAAATCGATGGTGAAGTCCAGCGAAAAACCATTGTACGGTTTGAATTCAGCCCATTTGTCGCCATCTTCGACGCGAACCGTCTCTTTGATACGTACAAATTTCTTGGCGCAGTTCAGTTCATCGATGCCGGCGTCCAGCAACAAATAAACGAACGGAGCCGCACTGCCGTCCATAATCGGGATTTCCGGTGCATCGACTTCAACAATAATGTTGTCGATACCCAGGCCAGCCAATGCGGCGTTCAGGTGTTCAACCGTAGAAATCCGCACGTCATGCTCATTAACCAGGCAAGTACAGAGCATGGTATCACGCACAGATTTGGCATCAGCCGGAAAATCTACCGGTGGATTCAAGTCGGTGCGACGATAGATGACCCCGGTATTTGCCGGCGCAGGGCGTAACGTCAGTGTGACTTTCTTGCCGGTATGCAAACCGACACCAGTCGCCTGAACGATACGTTTAAGAGTCCTTTGTTTGATCATCGTATAATCTCGCCAATTTACCTATCCAACCGAAGTGTACACCACTATCGGGAGGCCAGTTTAGCACAAAGAGCGCAGATGCCCAACTTCCAGTCGATTCTTAATCGGCTTGCTTACGCAGGAAGGCTGGGATATCCAGATAATCCGGCTCTTTCGCGGTTTGCGGCGTATTGTCGTTCACCACTTTTGCCGCCGGCTTCTGCTCTTGCGTCAGCGGGGACATACCGTGCTGCTGGTAGCGATCCATCACCGGCTGCTGAACCTGTTTGTTGGTCACCAGGGTAATTTCCGGACGCTTGTCCATGCCGATACCGGTCGCCACTACGGTGACGCGCAGTTCGTCGTTCATATCCGGGTCCAGAGAGGTACCGATAACCACGGTGGCGTTATCCGAAGCAAATGCGCGGATGGTGTTACCCACGGTTTCGAACTCATCCAGACGCAGGTCGAAGCCCGCGGTGATGTTAACCAGCACGCCGCGCGCGCCGGACAGGTCGATATCTTCCAGCAGCGGAGAAGAGATAGCCATTTCAGCCGCTTCTTCGGCACGGTCTTCACCGCTCGCCACGCCGGAGCCCATCATCGCGTAGCCCATTTCTGACATCACGGTACGGACGTCCGCGAAGTCGACGTTCATCAGGCCCGGACGGGTGATCAGTTCGGCGATACCCTGCACCGCGCCTTTGAGGACGTCGTTTGCCGCGCCGAACGCGTCAAGCAGAGAAATGCCGCGGCCAAGTACTTTCAGCAGCTTGTCGTTCGGGATGGTGATCAGTGAGTCAACGTGCTTGGACAGCTCGGTGATCCCCTGCTCAGCAAACGCCATGCGCTTCTTGCCTTCAAAATTAAACGGCTTAGTGACCACCGCCACGGTGAGGATCCCCAGATCCTTAGCCACTTCGGCAACAACAGGCGCCGCGCCGGTACCGGTACCGCCGCCCATGCCTGCCGCGATGAACACCATGTCTGCGCCATCAAGGGCCGCGCGCAGCGCTTCACGGTCTTCATCCGCCGCATTACGGCCGACTTCCGGGTTCGCGCCAGCGCCCAGACCTTTAGTAATACCGCTACCGATCTGGATAGTCTGGCCAACAGCCGTTTTACGCAGCGCCTGCGCATCGGTGTTCACCGCGAAGAATTCAACACCCTCAATGCGCTCGCGCACCATGTGTTCAACGGCATTACCGCCGCCGCCACCGACGCCGATGACTTTAATCACCGCGTCGTTGGTCAGTTCCATAGGTTCAAACATAGTTTCTCTCCGTTTTGTGCCTGTCGCCTGAGAACGCTAATTGTCTGCGTTCTCTTAAAAAATTAAAACTCTTTTCGCAGCCAGCTGTTGAGTCGCTTAATCCACGAGCCCACCGACGCCGTCACGCGTTTTTCGACTTCCGCTTCACCACTCAGATGTGACTCTTTTCCGTAGTGCAGCAGCCCCACCGCCGTCGAATAATACGGCTCCTGGGCATAGTCCGTTAAACCGGTGATGTTCAGCGGCGCGCCAATGCGCACCTGAGTATGGAACACACGCTGCGCACAGGCCGCCAGACCTTCAATTTGCGCCGCGCCGCCGGTTAACACAATCCCCGCCGCCAGATGGTGTTTAACCCCCTGCTGGCGGAGCTGTTCCTGCAGCTGCAGGATCTCTTCATTAACCAGATTAAGCAGTTCGGTATAGCGCGGTTCAATCACCTCAGCCAGCGTCTGACGCTGCAGGCTACGCGGCGGCCGTCCGCCTACGCTCGGTACTTCGACGTTTTCGTCTTTACCGACGATGGAACCCAACGCGCAACCGTGACGAACCTTAATGGCTTCGGCGTCGCTCGGCGGCGTACCGAAGGCATAGGCGATATCGCTGGTCACCACGTTGCCCGCGTACGGGATCACTTTGGTGTGACGCAGCGCGCCGCCGGTATAGACGGCGATATCCATTGTACCACCGCCAATATCCACCACGCAGACGCCCAGCTCACGTTCGTCTTCTGTTAATACGGAATAACTGGCCGCTAAACCGGCGAAAATAAGTTGGTCAACTTTCAGACCACAACGTTCCACCGCTTTAACAATGTTTTTCGCCATATCGTTATGGCAGGTAATCAGATGTACCTTCGCCTGCATACGCACGCCGGACAGCCCTACCGGGTTTTTTATCCCTTCCTGGTAGTCAATGGCATATTCCTGCGGAATCACGTGCAGGACGCGATGCTCATCGCGTACGCGAACCGACTTCGCGGTATGGACCACGTTCTCGACGTCGTCCAGCGTCACTTCTTCTTCAGAAATCGGTACCATCCCGATTTCATTCTGACAGCTTATATGTTTACCCGAAAGAGCCAAATAAACTGATGAAATCTGGCAATCCGCCATCAGTTCGGCCTGGTCGATGGCGCGCTGTACGCATTTCACCACCGACTCGAGGTCGTTCACACCGCCTTTATCCATACCACGCGATGGGCAACTGCCCACGCCGATGATATTAATCATGCCGTCGGGCAGAACTTCCCCTACTAAAGCGGCCACCTTGGCGGTGCCAATCTCCAGTCCAACTACCAGTTTTCTGTCCGTCGCCTTGATCATTGTTGTTCTGCCTGTGCCTGATTCTGTTGTTGATTAGTTTCCTCTGCGGGAGCAGGTACCCAACCCACTGCCGCACCCGAGTCATAACGCAAATCAACGTAGCTAATCCGTTTGCCGTCGGTCTGCGCCTGCTGCTGAAGAACCGGGTAGAGTTCCATAAAGCGCTGAAGCCGTTTCATGGTGTCGCCACGGCCAAGGTTGAGCTTAATGTCATTATTAAGCGTCAACTGCCAGGAACGACGGGCGGTCATTGCCGCCACTTTCAACGTGAATTTATCCTTTGCCAGCACCTGCCCCATGTCACGGTACCCTTGCAGCACTTCGTTCTCGCTGCCTTCCGGGCCATATAACATCGGTAAATTCTGTTTGCTGGTGCGATCCGCCGGCACGCTGAAGGCATTTCCTTCTGCATCCACCATATGTTGATCATTCCAGCGTGCAATCGGCACATATTCAACCAGATGAATCTTCAATTCATCGGGCCACTGCTTTCGGACGCTCGCCTGCTTAATCCATGGCAGACGTTCAATCTGACTCTGAATGATGTTCACATCCTGAGTCATAAAGGTGCCCGGCGAACCCAGCGCCAGGATCGCCTGGCGGATGTCATCATTGCGCGTATAGTGACGCTCGCCGGTCACCACCATCTTCGACAGCGGTAAACGCTGCGCGTCTTCCATCCAGCCAAGAACCATCCACCCGCTGACCAGCACGGTAAACAGCACCGCCAGCAGGAAAACGATCCCTGCCAGCCGCGTTCCATTACTCCGACGCGAAGAAGAAACGTCCTCTTCATGGTTCCGCGTATTCAGCGCAGCCTGCGACATATCACCCCGCCAGGTCCAGAATTCGTACAACAAGCTGGGAGAAGCTCATTCCTGCCTGACGCGCCGCCATCGGTACAAGGCTATGGCTGGTCATGCCCGGGGAAGTATTCGCTTCCAGCAGATAAAACTGGCCATCGCTGTCCAGCATCACGTCAATACGGCCCCAGCCTTTGCAACCCAGAACATTCCAGGCTTTAAGCACCAGGCTCTGAATGGCTGACTCACGCGCTGGATCTTCCAATCCTGGGCAGAAATATTGCGTCTCATCAGAGAGATACTTCGCCTCATAATCATAGAAGGTTCCAGCCGCCTGGATACGTATTGACGGTAAAATTTCTTCACCGACGATGGCGACGGTAAATTCCGGCCCACTGAGCCATTTTTCGACCAAAACTTCATCATCATGCTGAAAAGCCAGCGCGAGTGCACTCGCTAAATCACAGCTTTCGCTGACTTTCGACATCCCGACGCTGGAGCCTTCGCGGCTGGGCTTGATGATGAGCGGCAGACCCAGCGCCGCAATCTGCTGTTCGACATCAGCAGATAATCCGGCGCTAAACTGGGCGCGGGTCAGCGCCACCCACGGCGCGACCGGTAATCCGGCCCCCTGCCACAGCCATTTGCTGCGCAGTTTATCCATTGAAATCGCCGAAGCCATCACGCCGCTGCCGGTATAAGGCAGCTGGATCAGATCCAACAGCCCCTGCAGCGTGCCATCTTCCCCGCCGCGGCCGTGGAGTGCAATAAACGCTTTCTTAAAGCCCAGCTTTTTCAACTGGGTAATATCGACATCGCGCGGGTCAACCGGATGGGCATCCACCCCGGCTTCACGCAGCCCGGCCAGCACCGCGGCGCCTGAATTCAGCGACACTTCACGTTCAGCGGAGGTTCCACCGAAAAGCACCGCGATTTTATCAGCCATGGCGCTCCTCCTCCGTTTTTTGCGGGATCAGTTTGATTTCAGCCAGGTGACGGGCGATTTTTCCAATGTTTCCGGCACCTTGCACCAGCACTAAATCGTTGCCGGTCAGCACCGACGCCAGCATCGCCGCGGCCTGCGCCGGGTCGGATACCAGAATCGGGTCGACTTTACCGCGACCGCGGATCGTACGGCACAGCGAGCGGCTGTCGGCGCCCGGGATCGGCGCTTCGCCTGCCGGGTAGACATCGAGCATCAGCAGCGCATCGACCTGGGTCAGCACGTTGGCGAAATCATCGTACAGATCGCGAGTACGGGTATAACGGTGCGGCTGGAATACCATCACCAGATTTTTATCCGGCCAGCCGGCACGCGCCGCTTTGATAGTGGCGTCGACTTCCGTCGGGTGGTGACCGTAGTCATCGATCAGCATCGCACTGCCCGCTTTGCCGTTGACTTCCGTCAGCGGATATTCGCCAAGAAAGTCGAAGCGACGGCCGGTACCCTGGAAGCTTTCCAGCGCGCGCAGGATCGCCTGATCGTCAATCCCCTCTTCCGTCGCCACGGCGACCGCCGCCGCCGCGTTCAGCGCGTTATGGCGTCCCGGGGCATTGAGCGTCACCTGCAGCAGTTCTTTATCCTGACGCACCAGGCGGAAATGCCCCTGCGCCCCAACCTGACGGTAGTCTTCTACGCGAACGTCGGCGTCGTCGCTGAAACCGTAGGTGGTGATCTGCCGGCCAACGCGCGGCAGCAGTTCACGAATAACCGGATCGTCCACGCACATTACCGCGCGTCCGTAGAACGGCAGGTTGTGCAGGAAATTAATAAAGGTCTGCTTCAGATTTTCGAAGTCGCCATGGTAGGTATCCATATGGTCGGCTTCGATGTTGGTCACAATCGCGACCATCGGCTGCAGATGCAGGAACGACGCATCGCTCTCATCCGCTTCCGCAATCAGGTAACGGCTATGGCCGAGACGGGCATGCACGCCCGCCGCTTTCACCAGCCCGCCGTTGACGAAGGTCGGATCCAGCCCGGCTTCGGCGTAAATACTGGACACCATCGCGGTGGTAGTGGTTTTGCCGTGAGTTCCGGCAATCGCGATCCCGTGACGGAAGCGCATCAGCTCCGCCAGCATTTCCGCACGACGGATCACCGGGATACGCGCTTCGTGCGCGGCGACGATTTCCGGGTTATCCGCAGAAATCGCGCTGGAAACGACCACAACGCTGGCATCGCGCACGTTTTCCGGGCGATGGTTGAAATAAATGGTGGCGCCAAGCTGCGACAGCTGCTGGGTCACCGGATTCGGCGCCAGGTCGGAGCCGCTGATCTGGTAACCTTCATTAGCCAACACTTCGGCAATACCGCCCATACCGGCACCGCCGATGCCGACAAAGTGAATGTGCCGGACGCGACGCATCTCGGGCACTATGGAACGCAGTTTTGCCAAATCTTGTGTATTCATTCTTTACGCCATCAACTTCTGTATTCGGGCGGTGAAAATCACCGCAATTAGCGCGCCAAAGCTACGGCGCTGACCTCTTCTGCTACCCGCTCGGTAGCGTCCGGAATCGAAGCGCCACGCGCTCGTTCCGCCATATCCAGCAAGGTTTCCCGATCCCAGCTCGCCAGAGTAGAGGCTACCGCCTCTACCGTGAACGCCGGCTGTTCGAGAATTTTCGCCGCGCCGGCTTTCTCCAGCGGCAGCGCATTCCAGTACTGCTGACGATCTTTGTGCTGGAACGGTACAAACAGCGCCGGTAAGCCCGCGGCCGCGATTTCGCTAACCGTCAGCGCGCCGGAACGGCAAACCACGACATCTGCCCAGGCATACGCCGCGGCCATATCATCAATAAATTCCGTCACTTTATGCTGCGGCTGCCCCGCGGCGGCATAGGCCTGCTGCACGGTTTGCTGGCCGCCTTTACCGCTCTGATGCCAGATGGTCACCGTATCGCCGAGCTTCGCCGCCACCTGCGGCATGGTCTGGTTCAGGACGCGCGCGCCCTGAGAGCCACCGACCACCAGTACGCGAATCGGCCCCTGACGGCCCACCAGACGCTGCCCCGGCAGCGGCAGCGCCAGCACATCGGTGCGCACCGGATTCCCGACCACGTCCGCATGCGGAAAGGCGCCGGGAAACGCCTGCATCACTTTCTTCGCAATCTTCGCCAGCCACTTGTTGGTCAGGCCGGCAATGCCGTTTTGCTCGTGGAGGACCACCGGGATCCCCAGCGACCACGCCGCCAGACCGCCAGGCCCGGACACATAGCCGCCCATGCCCAGCACCACGTCCGGCTGGAAACGCTTCATGATCGCCCGCGCCTGACGCCAGGCGTTGAAGATCCGCACCGGCGCCAGCAGCTGTGCTTTAATCCCTTTGCCACGCAGGCCGGAGATACGGATAAAATCAATCTCGATGCCGTTTTTCGGCACTAAATCCGCTTCCATACGATCGGCGGTACCCAGCCAGCGAACCTGCCAGCCCTGGTCCATTAGATGGTGCGCGACCGCCAGTCCCGGGAACACATGCCCGCCGGTACCGCCCGCCATCACCATCAACCGCTTTTCCTGACCGCTCATCGAACACCCCGTGTAAACGCCTGGGCTTTTTCCAGACGCGTTTCATAATCAATTCGCAACAACAACATGATGGCCGTCGACATAATCAGCAGACTGGAACCACCATAACTGATCAGCGGCAGCGTCAGACCTTTCGTCGGCAGCATCCCCGCCGCCGCCCCGACGTTAACTAACGCCTGGAAGCTAAACCAGATACCAATCGCACAGGCGAGGAAGCCGGAGAAGCGATGATCGATCTCCAGCGCTTTTCGGCCAATCGACATGGCGCGGAAAGCGACGAAGAATACCATTAAAAGCGCCAGTACCACACCGATATAACCGAGTTCTTCGCCGATGATGGCGAAGATAAAGTCAGTGTGCGCTTCCGGCAAATACTCCAGTTTTTGCACCGAGTTTCCGAGTCCCTGCCCCCACATCTCGCCGCGGCCAAAGGCCATCAGCGACTGGGTCAGCTGGTAGCCGCTGCCGAACGGGTCTTCCCACGGGTTCCAGAAGGAGGTCACGCGGCGAATACGGTACGGTTCGGCGAGGATCAACAGGACCACCGCCGAGATGCCCATGCCGATAATGGCGATGAACTGCCACAGCTTGGCGCCGGCGAGGAACAGCATCGCCAGCGTGGTGACGAACAGCACCACCACCGTACCGAGGTCAGGCTGCGCCAGCAGCAGGATCGCCAGCACGAAAATCACGCCCATCGGTTTTAAGAAGCCGCGCAGGTTGTTGCGCACTTCGTCAGCTTTACGCACCAGATAGTTGGCGATGTAGCAGAACAGCGACAGCTTGGTGAACTCCGCCGGCTGAATGCGCAGCGGACCGAGGGCGATCCAGCGCGATGCACCGTTTACCGAGCTACCCACCACCAGCACGATCAGCAGCATGACGATCGAGGCGATCAGCATCGCGGTACTGTGGCGCTGCCAGAAATCCATCGGCAGTCGCAGCGTCACCAGCGCGAGGACAAAGGCCAGCACAATGTACAGGCCGTCACGCTTGGCGAAGAGGAAAGGATCGTTCGCCAGACGCTGCCCCACCGGCATTGACGCCGAGGTCACCATAATAAAGCCGATCGCCGCCAGGCCGAAGGTCAGCCACAGCAGCATCCGGTCATACATCACCAGACTGTCGTTATCTTTTGGGCGCGAGCCCATCACCCAGCCTTTCAGCGCGGCGAACAGCCAGGCGAAGATAAACATCCCCGGCAGTCGCGGCAGTCTCAACCGAGGCAAGCTCAGTTGCGGCATTCTCAGGCGTGGGAGAGAGAAACGCATCAACCTAACTCCTTCGCCAGGCGGGCAAACATCTCGCCCCGTTGTTCAAAGTTCTTAAACTGATCCAGGCTGGCGCAGGCCGGCGACAGGAGAACCATGTCGCCCGCTTTCACCAGGGGCGCAATCTGACGCATCGCCTGTTCCATGGTTTCAGTTTGTACCGCCACCTCAGGACGCAGCTCGGCGAGCTCGGCGCCATCGCGACCAAAGCAGTACAGGCGGATACGATCGCCGCCAAGGTAGCGCTTCAGCGGGGTGAAATCAGCGGACTTGCCGTCGCCGCCCAGCAGCAGATACAGCGTGCCATCAAGCTGCAGGCCGTTCAGCGCCGCCTCGGTACTGCCGACGTTGGTTGCCTTCGAGTCGTTAATCCAGCGCACGCCGTTGTGATCCAGCACCAGCTGGAAGCGATGCGCCAGGCCGGTAAAGGTGGTCAGCGCCTTCAGGCTGCTGGCACGCGGCAGGCCCGCGGCATCGGCCAGCGCCAGCGCAGCCAGGGCGTTGCTGTAGTTATGCTGACCCGTGATAGACATCTCTTTCACATTGAGGACTTTCTCACCTTTAACACGCAGCCAGGTCTCGCCCTGCTGACGGTTAAGGTGGTAGTCACCGACATCGACGCCAAAGCTGATGCAGCGATCGTCCGCGCCGCGTACCGGCATGGTGAGCGCATCGTCCGCGTTGACCACGCAGGTCTTCGCATTCTCGTAAATCCGCAGCTTCGCCGCGCGATACTGCTGCAGCCCCAGCGGGTAGCGGTCCATATGGTCCTCAGTCACGTTGAGGATGGTTGCCGCCACCGCCTGCAGGCTGGAGGTGGTTTCCAGCTGGAAGCTGGAGAGCTCCAGGACATACAGCTCACGATCGGTATCCAGCAGCATCAGCGCCGGCAGGCCGATATTGCCGCCCACGCCGACGTTAACCCCGGCCGCTTTCGCCATCTCGCCCACCAGGGTGGTGACGGTGCTTTTGCCGTTCGAGCCGGTAATGGCGATGATCGGCGCCTGCGCTTCGCGGCAGAACAGTTCGATATCGCCAACGATCTCTACGCCAGCGTCCGCCGCTGCGCTCAACGAAGGATGAGCCAGCGCGATGCCGGGACTGGCGACAATCAGATCCGCCGCCAGCAGCCAGGTATCATTGAGGCCGCCGACATGGCATTCGACCGATTCAGGCAATTTATCCAGCCCGGGAGGCGCGACGCGGGTGTCCATCACGCGCGGGGTTACGCCGCGCGCCATGAAAAAGTCCACGCATGACAGGCCGGTCATGCCCAGCCCAATAATGACGACTTTTTTACCCTGATAATCTGCCATGATTAACGTACCTTCAGCGTCGCCAGGCCAATCAGCACCAGCATCAGCGAAATAATCCAGAAGCGCACGATAACGCGCGGCTCCGGCCAGCCTTTCAGTTCATAGTGGTGGTGGATCGGCGCCATGCGGAAGATACGCTGACCGCGCAGCTTAAAGGAGCCGACCTGCAGGATCACCGACAGGGTCTCCACCACGAAAACGCCGCCCATAATCACCAGCAGGAATTCCTGACGCAGCAGCACGGCGATAATGCCCAGCGCGCCGCCGAGCGCCAGCGAACCGACGTCGCCCATAAAGACCTGCGCCGGATAGGTGTTAAACCACAGAAAGCCCAGCCCCGCGCCGACGATCGCCGTACAGACGATCACCAGTTCGCCGGCGTGGCGCAGATAGGGGATGTGCAGGTAGTTGGCGAAATTCATGTTACCGGTCGCCCACGCCACCAGCGCAAAACCCGCCGCGACGAAGACGGTGGGCATGATCGCCAGGCCGTCGAGACCGTCGGTCAGGTTAACCGCATTGCCGGTGCCGACAATCACGAAGTAGGCCAGCAGGATATAGAACAGCCCCAGCTGCGGCATAACGTCTTTAAAGAACGGCACCACCAGCTCGGTCGCCGGCGTGTCTTTCCCCGCCAGATACAGGGCAAAGGCTACCCCAAGGGCAATCACCGACATCCAGAAATACTTCCAGCGGGCGATCAGGCCTTTGGTGTCTTTGCGCACGACTTTACGGTAGTCATCAACGAAGCCGATAATCCCGTAGCCGATTAATACCGTCAGTACGCACCAGACGTACGGGTTGGACGGGTAAGCCCACAGCAGCACCGACACGGTGATCGCGGTGAGGATCATGATCCCCCCCATGGTCGGGGTACCGCGCTTACTGAAATGAGACTCCGGACCGTCGTTACGAACCACCTGGCCGAAGGAGAGTTTTTGCAGACGGGCGATCATGCGCGGGCCCATCCACAGAGAGATGAACAGCGCGGTCAGCAGGCTGACGATGGCGCGAAACGTCAGATACGAAAAGACGTTAAAGCCGGAATAATATTTGACCAAATGTTCGGCCAGCCATACTAACATGTCCCAGTCTCCTGTAATGCGCGTACTACCTCTTCCATGGCGGCACTACGTGAACCCTTCACTAAAATGGTCATTATCTTATGCTCCGCCAGCAGCTCGCGCAGGCGAGCCACCACGGCGGCTTTATCGTTAAAATGTTCGCCCACGCCGCTGGCGCGGCTGATATCCGCGCTCAAGGCGCCGACGCTGAGAACGCAATCCAGCCCTGCCGCTTTCGCCGCTTCGCCGACTTCACGATGGCAAGCCGCGCTTTCCGCGCCAAGCTCCGCCATATCGCCGACCACCATCGTCCGGAAGCCGGGCATCTCTGACAGCACCTGCACCGCCGCGGTCATCGAACCGACGTTAGCGTTATAGGAGTCATCCAGCAGCAGCTGGCTCTCGGTCAGGCGGATCGGGAACAGACGTCCCGGAACGGCCTTCAGCTGCGCCAGACCGGCTTTCACCGCCGCCAGATCGGCGCCTACCGCCATCGCCAGCGAGGTCGCCGCCAGCGCGTTAGCGATGTTGTGGCATCCCGGCAGCGGCAGCAGTACGTCAACGTTGCCGGTTGGGGTCTGCAGCGTAAATTCGGTGCCGTGGCTGGTGATCTGCACGTTAGTCGCGGTGAAATCGCTGTTGGCCGCGTTCGGCGAGAAGCGCCACACTTTGCGATCGCCAATCACCGCCTGCCAGTTCAGCCAGTCGTTGTTGTCGGCATTGAGAATGGCGATGCCGTTTTCCGGCAGACCGGTATAGATTTCGCCCTTCGCCTTCGCCACGCCCGCCAGCGAGCCGAAACCTTCAAGGTGCGCGGCGGCAAGGTTGTTGACCAGCGCCGCTTCCGGACGCGTCAGGCTGACGGTCCACGCGATTTCGCCCTGGTGGTTGGCGCCAAGCTCAATCACCGCGTACTGATGTTCTTTGGTCAGACGCAGCAGGGTCATCGGCACGCCGATATCGTTGTTCAGGTTGCCGGCGGTATACAGCGTGTTGCCGCACTGGCTGAGGATCGCCGCGGTCATCTCTTTGACCGAGGTTTTACCGGACGAGCCGGTCAGGGCGACGACGCGGGTCGGCACCTGCTGACGTACCCAGGCGGCCAACTCGCCGAAAGCCTGCCGGGTATCTTTCACGATCACCTGCGGGAGATCGCAGGGTAGCGGACGGCTCACCAGCAGCGCGCCGGCGCCTGCCGCTTTCGCCTGTTCGGCAAAATCATGGGCGTCGAAACGCTCGCCTTTCAGCGCCACAAACAGGCAGCCCGCCGTGATTTTACGGGTGTCGGTGGTCACCTCGTCGATAGCGATATCGCTACCCTGCCGTTCGCCATGAGCGATCGCGGCGAGCTGGCTTAACGTAAAGCGAATCATGCTACCGCTCCCAGCAGACGCGCGACGGTGACGCGGTCGGAATAATCCAGACGACGGTTGCCGACGATCTGGTAATCTTCATGGCCTTTACCCGCCACCAGCACCACGTCGTTCTCCTGCGCCTGCATCACGGCGTTGGTCACCGCTTCCGCACGGCCTTCCATCACTTTTGCATGACCTGCATCGAGCATGCCGGCCAGAATATCGTTGATAATCGCCCGCGGCTCTTCGGTACGCGGGTTGTCGTCAGTGACGACCACGATATCGGCGAACTCTTCAGCAATCGCCCCCATCAGCGGACGCTTGCCTTTGTCGCGGTCTCCGCCGCAGCCGAAGACGCACCACAGCTTGCCGCTGCAGTGCAGGCGCGCGGCCTGCAGCGCTTTTTCCAGCGCGTCAGGCGTATGGGCATAATCCACCACCACGGCCGGTTTACCGGGCGCGCTGAACACTTCCATACGGCCGCATACCGGCTGTAAACGAGCCGCCGTTTTCAGCAGATCGGCCAGCGGATAGCCCAGCGCCAGCAGCGTGGCCAGCGCCAGCAGCAGGTTGCTGACGTTAAAGGCGCCCATCAGGCGACTTTCGATTTCACCGTTGCCCCAGCTGGAGTCAAACTGGATGGTGGCGCCGCTGTCGTGATAGTTGACCGCGGTGGCCTTCAGCCAGCGGCCGTGGCAGTTCGGATTGATATGATCTTCCATCGACACCGCCACCGCGTCCGGTAGCTTCGCCAGCCAGCGACGACCGACTTCATCGTCAGCGTTGACGATGGCCTGGCCGCAATGGTGGGTGGAGTACAGCAGCCATTTCGCCGCTTCGTAGTGCGCCATATCGCCATGGTAGTCGAGGTGGTCGCGGCTCAGGTTGGTAAATACCGAGGCGGCAAACTGCACGGCCGCCACGCGGTGCTGCACCAGCCCGTGGGAAGAGACTTCCATCGCGCCGAAGGTTGCCCCCTGCTCGACCAGGCCGGAAAGCACGTGCTGAACATCGACCGCAGAGCCGGTGGTGTTTTCGCTCGGCACCACTTTATCCAGCAGCCCGTTGCCGACGGTCCCCATCACCGCGCTGGTTTCGCCGAGCAGTTTCGCCCATTGCGCCAGAAGCTGGGTGGTGGTGGTTTTGCCGTTGGTACCGGTCACGCCCACCAGACGCAGCTGCTGCGACGGCTGATGATAAAAACGCCCGGCCAGCGCCGATAAACGTTCGTTAAGCTGGCTCAGGTAGATAACCGGCACGCCGTGCATTTCACGGATCTCACCGTCTTTCGCTTCGCCCTGCGCTTCAGCAATAATGGCAGCCACACCTTGCGCTATCGCCTGCGGGATATAACGACGCCCGTCCGCCTGATGACCCTGTACCGCGATAAAGAGATCGCCGGAAGCCGCCACCCGGCTGTCCAGCGTCATCTCTCGCAGAATGCGCTCCGGTGCGTTTGGCACCCATGGAGCGAGAAGGTCGCGCAAATTACGATCTGCCACCTGTTCCCTCGCCTTGATTAATTACAAATTCACTTTTTTCGCCCGTTGCCAGCGCATCCGGCTCGATGTTCATGGTGCGCAATACGCCGCCCATGATGGCACCGAACACCGGCGCGGAAACGGCGCCACCGTAGTATTTACCTGCCTGCGGGTCGTTGATCACCACCACCAGCGCAAAGCGCGGATGGCTGGCGGGCGCAACGCCTGCGGTGTAAGCAATATATTTGTTGATATAGCGGCCATCCGGCCCCACTTTTTTCGCCGTACCGGTTTTAATCGCGATGCGATAGCCTTTGATCGCCGCTTTCACGCCGCCGCCGCCGGGCAGCGCCACGCTTTCCATCATATGAACGACGGTACGAACGAGTGATTCCGGGAAGACACGCTCGCCCGGAACCGGTGGATCAACTTTGGTAATCGACAGCGGGCGATAGATGCCGTAGCTGCCAATCGTTGCGTAGACTCGCGCTAACTGTAACGGGGTTACCATTAGCCCGTAGCCGAAAGAAAAGGTGGCCCTCTCTATGTCAGACCACCGTTGTTTTTGAGGATATAAGCCACTGCGTTCTCCGACCAACCCCAAATTGGTCGCCTTTCCAAGCCCAAAACGTGAGTAAGTATCTACTAACGCTGAGGACGGCATCGCTAACGCCAGCTTAGAAACACCGACGTTACTCGACTTCTGTAGCACCCCGGTCAGGGTCAATTCGCTGTAGCGCGCCACGTCTTTAATTTCGTGGCCGTTAATTCGATAAGGCACGGTATTGAGCACGGTATTTTCGTTGACGATACCGCGCTGCAGCGCCGTCATCACCACCATCGGCTTCACCGTCGAACCGGGTTCGAAGACGTCGGTGATGGCACGGTTACGCATGGTGTCTTTCGCCGTGCCGGCGAAGTTGTTTGGGTTGTAGGACGGGCTGTTGGCCATCGCCAGCACTTCGCCGGTGTTCACGTCCACTAACACCGCGCTGCCGGACTCGGCTTTGTTAAAGGCCACGGCGTTGTTCAGCTCACGATAGACCAGCGCCTGCAGACGCTCGTCGATACTCAGCGCCAGGTTGTGCGCCGCCTGGCTGTCGGTGGAAGAGATGTCTTCAATTACCCGGCCATAGCGGTCTTTACGCACGATACGCTCGCCCGGCTGGCCGGTGAGCCATTTATCAAAGCTTTTTTCGACCCCTTCAATCCCCTGGCTGTCGACGTTGGTAAAACCGATGAGGTGAGCGGTCACTTCCCCGGAAGGGTAGTAACGACGGGATTCTTCACGCAGATGAATGCCCGGCAGCTTCAGTTTTTTGATGTAGTCGGCCATGTCAGGGTTAACCTGACGCGCCAGATAGATGAAACGCATCCGCGGATTGGTATTGATGCGCGTCGCCAGCTGATCCAGCGGCATATTGAGGGCATCCGCCAGCGCCTTCCAGCGCGTATCCAGGGTTACCCCGCCGGCATCATGGAGTTCTTTCGGATCGGCCCAGATAGCTTTCACCGGCACGCTGACCGCCAGTGGACGTCCGGAGCGGTCGGTAATCATCCCGCGCGCGGTGGACACTTCCTGTACGCGCAGGGAACGCATATCGCCCTGACGCACCAGCATATCCGGGCTGACCACCTGTAGCCAGGCAACGCGCCCCAGCAGGAAAGTCAGCGCCAGCAGAATGCAGCCGCACAGCAACGCAAAACGCCAACTGATAAAGTTGGCCTGTTCTTCCTGACGTTTTGCTTTTGGCGTTTTTGGCGCTGCTTTCATCCGTCGCAATAATCCTTATTTCTGTACAACGATATTTTCTTGTGATGGATCGACGTGTTGCATCTGCAACTTCTCGGTCGCGATCCGTTCAACACGACTGTGATCGCCGAGCGCGTTCTCTTCGAGGATCAGGTTGCGCCACTCAATGTCCAGGGCGTCGCGTTCCAGAACCAGTTGTTCACGCTGCGCGGTCAACAGGCGCGTGTGGTGCGCGGTGGTGACCACGGTAATCGCCGTAATAATGATGCAAATGAACAGGCAGAGTGGCAGTTTCCCAAACCGCAGAAGGTCGTCCCCGATCACGCCAGGCAAAGCATGGCGCTCGTTGCTTCCAATCGACCCTTTAACTTTGCTTAAGGCCTCTGTCACTCTGCCGATCATGCGTTCGTCCTCTCTGCGATACGCAGCACTGAACTACGGGCACGTGGATTCTCTGCCACCTCTTCTTCGCCCGGCATCAACTTGCCTAGTGCTCGTAACTCACGGCCGCCCAGTTTTTTGAGCTGCGATTCGGTCATCGGTATTCCCGCCGGAACCTGCGGACCGCGGCTTTGCTCACGCATAAAGCGCTTTACAATGCGATCTTCCAGCGAATGAAAACTAATGATCGACAGCCGCCCGCCCGGGGCCAGCACGCTGAGCGAGCTTTTTAGCGCCTGCTCTATCTCCTCCAGTTCACTGTTTACCCAAATGCGCACCGCCTGGAAGGTACGGGTCGCGGGATGTTTGTGCTTATCTTTTACCGGCATCGCCGCGGCGATGACCTCCGCCAGCTCTTTGGTGCGGGTCATCGGTGCAATGCGATTACGTTCGACGATCGCGCGGGCGATCCGTTTACCGAAACGCTCTTCGCCAAAGGTTTTAATCACCCATGCGATATCCGCTTCTTCAGCGGTCTGCAGCCATTCGGCCGCGGACTGACCGCGCGTCGGATCCATGCGCATATCCAGCGGCCCGTCGCGCATAAAGGAAAAGCCGCGTTCCGCATCGTCAAGCTGCGGGGAAGAGACGCCAAGATCGAGCAGAATGCCGTCGATCTTACCGGTAAGATTGCGCTCGCCGACGTACTCAGCAAGCTGTGAAAATGGACCATGTACGATGGAAAAGCGGGGATCATCGATGGTTTGCGCGACGGCAATCGCCTGAGGATCGCGATCGATTGCCAGCAAGCGTCCTTCCGCTCCCAGTTGGGAGAGGATCAGGCGCGAGTGACCGCCGCGACCAAAGGTACCATCAATATAGATACCGTCTGGACGAATATTGAGGCCGTTGACGGCTTCATCCAGAAGTACCGTAGTGTGTTTAAAATTTTCCATCATTTTTATAAAGACAAATCCTGCAGGCGCTCCGACAGTTCACCGGTCGCGGACTGCTCAGCGTCGATATCTTCCTTGACCCGTTGATACCAGGTCGTTTCGTCCCACAGTTCAAATTTATTAAACTGCCCGACCAGCATCACTTCTTTTGTCAGCCCGGCATGCTGCCGTAACACCGGCGCTATCAGCAAGCGACCGGCATTATCCATCTGACATTCGCTGGCATGACCCAGAAGCAAACGCTGTACGCGCCGCTCAACGGGATTCATGCTCGATAAACGCGACAATTTCTGCTCGATGACTTCCCATTCAGGCAATGGATAAAGCAGCAGGCACGGGTGATGAATGTCAATGGTGCATACCAATTGACCGGCAGCGTCCTCGATCAGCCCATCGCGATAGCGCGTTGGCACGGCCAGGCGGCCTTTGCTGTCGAGATTGACTAACGTTGCTCCACGGAACATGCCAGCCTCACCCCTTTTCGCCACTTTATCCCACAAATTCCCACCACAAGGAGTTTACGGAGCGGAGGAAAAGCTTGTCAAGCCAGCACGAATGCCAACGGAGCTCAAAAACCCATTATTTACAGCCGACATTAGCCCTGATGAAAAAATCATCAACAGGCGAGGCAAATTAACGTTATGAATACGTGTAAGAAAATAACCAACAAACTCGTAACAGTTATAAACATCAAAATATCTTCGGCGGGAAAATATAAAGTGTCAGTTTGCGACGCGAGCGGCATTTTAGGCCATTATGCCGGCCGTTAACAGTACCTGTTGCTGGCTGAAGGGCTGACCAGGCGCGGGATAAGGCAGGAGAGAAAGGTTGGGGCTAACAAAATGGGTGTTAATTCAGCAATTAACCTGGTGAATGTAACAAAATAATACAATTAAAGCCGGCACAATCATTTTTTGTGTCCCGTTTTGAGTCGCAAAACGATTGCCAGCGAATAAAACAAAATAACGCGTAAAGAAGTTTAGGGATTTGTCTGAAATATATTCAGTTTTGCATTCTGGACGTCAGTTGCCTGATTTATCGCCAGCGGCCTGCTCTCTGGCAGGCCTGCCAGGATTAATCCTGGGTGCTGACGATATTGCGCCCTTAACGGCGATTCAGGCTGCCGCGGCGATAAAGATTACGACGAATACGGCTGAGGCCCGGCTTCGGCTTGCGCGGTTCATCGAGGCTGGCGAGGACGATCTCGAGCACCCGCTCAGCGACATCGCGATGGCGCTGGGCCACGGCCAGTACCGGACACTGCAGGAAATCGAGCAGCTCATTATCGCCGAAGGTGGCGATCGCCAGCTCGGAAGGCAGTTTACCCTCACGGCGCAGCGTCACATCCATGACGCCCTGCAGCAACGGGAAAGAGGTGGTGAACAGCGCCTGCGGCATCGGATGGGTTTCAAGCCATTTCTCAAACAGCTGGGCCGCCGCTTCTCGCTCGTAGCTGTTGGCATAGAGATAATGCACCTCACGCGGATCGTCCTGCCAGGCTTTACGGAAGCCTTGCTCGCGCAGGAAGCTCACCGACAGTTCCGGCAGCGCGCCCAGATAAAGCACCGTTTCGCCGGGAAAAGTCCGCAACTCGGCGGCGAGCATCTCGGCATCATCCTGGTCAGCGCCGACGACGCTGGTGAAGTGCTCGCGGTCAAGGGCGCGGTCGAGGGCGACAATCGGAAACGGATCGTTAGCCCAGCGCTGATAAAAAGGGTGCTCCGGCGGCAGCGAGGTGGAAACAATGATGGCGTCCACCTGGCGCTGTAGCAGATGCTCGATACAGCGCATTTCGTTATCGGGCTGATCCTCCGAGCAGGCAATCAGCAACTGATAGCCGCGCTGGCGCGCCTGCCGCTCCAGATAATTTGCAATGCGGGTATAGCTGGTGTTCTCCAGATCCGGGATCACCAGACCGATAGAGCGTGTGCGTCCTGCACGCAGGCCAGCAGCGACCGCATTCGGGTGATAGTTGTGCTCTCGCACGACAGCCATCACTTTTTCGACCGTTTTGTCGCTTACGCGGTACTGCTTCGCTTTGCCATTAATCACATAGCTCGCGGTGGTTCTTGAAACACCGGCCAGCCGGGCGATTTCATCCAGTTTCACAATTGCCCCTTGGGTAAGAAGTGCCAAACATAACCATTATTCAGGTATGGAACCCTTTTTATAACATCTAAGCGCAGAATAGTTAGCGCAGCAACCGCTTTCGCTTACAGTTCCTACTGATTTCGCAAAAAAAAAGCCCGACAGTCGCTGCCGGGCTATTTTTGCATCAGTTCCCGATCCTCAGCGCATGATTTTATCACCGCGAGACAGGCCGACCACGCCGGAGCGAGCCACTTCCACGATCCGAGCGACATCGCGCAGGGAGGCCAGGAAAGCGTCGAGCTTATCGCTGGTGCCGGCGAGTTGAACGGTATAGATAGAAGGCGTCACGTCGATAATCTGTCCACGAAAGATTTCGGTGTTGCGCTTCACTTCTTCACGGCCGTAACCGCTGGCCTGGACCTTCACCAGCATGATTTCGCGTTCGACATGAGCCCCCTGCCCCAGCTCGCTGACCCGCAGGACATCCACCAGTTTGTGCAGCTGCTTTTCAATCTGCTCGATCGCTTTTTCATCGCCCACGGTCTGGATGGTCATCCTGGAGAGGGTCGGATCGTCCGTCGGGGCGACAGTCAGGCTTTCTATATTATAGCCGCGCTGGGAAAAGAGGCCGATAACGCGGGACAATGCGCCCGATTCGTTTTCCAGTAATACCGATAATATCCGGCGCATAATCAGGTCCTCTCCGTTTTGCTCAACCACATTTCATCCATGCCGCCGCCGCGGATCTGCATGGGGTACACATGCTCACTGCCGTCGACGGTGACATCGACAAACACCAGCCGGCGCTGTCGCACCTGCTCCAGGGCTTCTGCAAGCTTCGTCTCCAGCTCCTGCGGCTCGCTGATGCGGATCCCAACGTGGCCATAGGCTTCCGCCAGACGAACGAAGTCCGGCAGCGACTCCATATAGGACTGCGAGTGGCGCCCGGAATAGAGCATATCCTGCCACTGCTTCACCATCCCCAGATAGCGGTTGTTAAGGTTAAGCACCAGGACCGGCAGCTCATACTGCAGCGCAGTAGAGAGTTCCTGAATGTTCATCTGGATACTGCCGTCACCGGTCACGCAGACGACCATTTCGTCCGGCAGAGCCATTTTGACCCCCAGCGCAGCCGGTAGGCCAAAGCCCATGGTGCCGAGGCCACCGGAGTTAATCCAGCGCCGCGGCTTGTCGAAGGGGTAATAGAGGGCGGCGAACATCTGGTGCTGACCCACATCGGAA
Source organism: Klebsiella sp. GB_Kp056 (assembly GCF_040064755.1). NCBI lineage: Bacteria > Pseudomonadati > Pseudomonadota > Gammaproteobacteria > Enterobacterales > Enterobacteriaceae > Klebsiella > Klebsiella sp. GB_Kp056. Next base: position 55,102 of record NZ_JBEAJA010000060.1, read on the forward strand.
GTGACATAGGCATCGCCCTGAGTCAGGCGCCAGATCGTTTCTATCACCGCCTGCGGTTTGATCTTGTCGCTCTGGTCGTCGTAGCGCAGGCAATGGCGGGCGCGCCACTGCTCAATCTGCTGCCACCAGTCGCGAATATCGTCCAGCGGCTGCTGCGCCTCTTCCTGCTCCAGCAGCTCCAGCATCTGCTCCAGCACCAGCCGGGCATCGCCGACGATCGGCACATCTGCCGGCACGGTTTTCGAGATTGAGGTCGGATCGATATCGATATGCAGCACAGTCGCGTTCGGACAGTATTTGGCCAGGTTATTGGTGGTCCGATCGTCAAAGCGAACGCCGACGGCAAAAATCACGTCTGAATGGTGCATGGTCATGTTGGCTTCATAAGTGCCGTGCATGCCCAGCATCCCCAGCGCCTGCGAGTGCGTCGCCGGGAAAGCGCCCAGCCCCATCAGGGAGGAGGCCACCGGCAGCTTCAGCTTTTCCACCAGCTCGCGCAGCTGAGGTTCGCAATGCGCATTGATCGCCCCGCCGCCGACGTAGACGACCGGCTTGCTCGCCGCCACCAGGGTCTGCAGGGCGCGTTTGATCTGGCCTTTATGACCGCTGGTCGTCGGGTTATACGAGCGCATGCTGACCGCGTCTGGCCAGACGTACGGCAGTTTCTTCGCCGGATTGAGTATATCCTTCGGCAGATCGACCACCACCGGCCCGGGGCGACCGCTGGCCGCCAGCCAGAAGGCTTTCTTCAGCACGCCGGGAATATCTTCGGTCTGCTTCACCAGGAAACTGTGCTTCACCACCGGGCGGGAAATCCCCACCATGTCGCACTCCTGGAAGGCATCGTAGCCGATAAGCGATGTCGCCACTTGCCCGGAGAGGATCACCAGCGGGATAGAGTCCATATAGGCCGTCGCGATACCGGTGATGGCGTTCGTCGCCCCAGGCCCTGAGGTCACCAGCACCACACCGACCTCCCCGGTCGCTCGCGCCAGGCCATCCGCCATATGCACCGCCGCCTGCTCGTGGCGAACCAGCACATGATCGATACCGCCAAGGGTATGTAACGCATCATAGATATCGAGGACTGCGCCTCCGGGATAGCCGAATACTTGCTTGACGCCCTGATCGACAAGCGATTGGACGACCATCTCGGCTCCTGACAACATCTCCATGGTTTGCCTCCAGGCTTATTGTTTTACGACAGCGGAACTCAATTTCCGCGCGCTCGCACGATGCGAAGGAGTACCCCTCCGCACTGAGGTGAATGGACTGCATGCCACTACCATAACTGCTCGCCAGCAGGCAGGCAATTCGCCACCGGAGATGCTTTCTAAGTAGAATAAGAAGAAAAACAAGCGGAGAGAGGAAAATATGGTGGAATGCTTCAGATATAAGAAAAGAGAATAGTAAATACTCGGAGAAAAGGCGCGATAGCAGGAATTGATCCATTTTTTGTTAACGGGCGGAGAGCAACCGAAAGGGTAAACAGCATAAAATTCTGCATTATTGTAATTAAATCATATAAAAAAAGGAGCCGAAGCCCCTTTCATGCTTATTGCCATCGGCTCAGCGCTGACAAATATCCACCAGCAGCTCTTCCATCCACTGATGACCTTTATCGCGACCCGCCGCTTCGTGCCAGGAGAGATAGCAGGTCCGGCTATTCACCTTCAGCGGCAGAGGTAATATTTGCAGCGCTAACTTATCGGCAAACTCATTTGCCAGCCAGCGCGGCGCAATGGCCACCATCTGCGTTTGCGACACCACGTTTAATACGCTGACCATCGCATTACCTTGATATGCGATGCGCGCTTGTTTATCGGCGGTGTCATACCACGGCAGACTGAATGAGGCATACCGATCGAGAGCCACCGCGGCATGCTCCTCGCGATAAATATCAGCCTCCATCACCGGTCCGGAGATACGCGGATGGTTGCGGCTAGCCACCAGAACCATTTCATCTTTGAATAGCGGTACACAGGCAAACTCAGGACGACGAAACTCTTCATAACCGATCACAAATTCCGTTTCCTGATAACGTAACTGATGTTCCGTATTTTGATTAAGCGCTGATTTAAAGACTAAATGAATATTGGGCGCGATTTCGGCGACTTTATTAAAAATCACCGACGTCAGGATGTTATCCAGCGGGCTACAGACGCACAGATTGAAAACACGCTCACTGCTCAAGGGTTCAAAACCGGAGCCTGGCAATTCGTTTTGTACCAGCTGCAGCGCCTGACGCACTGAGCCAAACAGCTGATAGGCCCGCGCCGTCGGCTGAATACCGCGGCCATAGCGCACAAACAGCTCATCATTAAACATCACTTTCAGACGTGAAACCGCGTTGCTCACCGCCGGTTGAGACATGCCGAGCGTATGGGCGGCACGGGTAATATTCTGTTCCTGCATAACCGCATCAAAAACGGTAAGCAGATTGAGATCAACCATCCGTAGTTGAGGTTTTACGACTTCCTGTCCGGGGGCTGATTTATATTCTGGACTTTCAATTAACATATCTAGTTCCGCCGTCACGATGAATTCCCTTTACTAAACCGCTATAATTAGCGCCGAAAATATCATTTATCATGCCAATGACATTTGCAAAATAGCAAAGGTGTATTTTAGGAATATATCAAGGATATGAGTGGCAGTGTCAAACCGGTACCACCGGAATAAATAAACTGCTCAAACAATATGAGTTACTTAATGAAGATGAGTCTAACCATAATCCAGGAAAATAAAAACAACACCAATGGTTAACTGTAACTTAAGCAATAATAAAGTATTTTATTTTCCACCCCATAAAATTAACAACTATTTATCATTGAAAAAAGATCCGCTAAGGGGTAGACATATTCACACGAAAAATAAATATAATTATTTCATTCAGATAGCGATTTTTGACCGCTTCGCTCGCGGCGCATCGTGAGCGAGGCCTTTAATGCAAAGTGCATTTTCAAATGAAACATATCCCTGTGCGCCCCCGCAGGTCCAAAATAGGATCTTCGGCAAAAAAGGGCTAACATCAGCACAATTAGCTAATTCACGCTGCGGACCAAAAACGCTTTTTCCATGCCAGGGGTTGACTTTGAAACGGCTATCCAGTAACTCTAAAAGCATAACGATTTCATCTGGAGTTTGACGCAATGATTCGCACCACTCGCATCACCAGCCTACTACTACTAAACGCATGCCATTTGCGCGGTAGGCTGTTGGGCGACGTTCAGCGTTAAGTCATCTTCCAGCAAGACTATAAAACCCGCGCCTTGGCGCGGGTTTTTTTATGCTCGTCAACAAGGCGCCAGGACACAGACTAAGGATCCAAACCATGAGCCAGCAAGTCATTATTTTCGATACGACCTTACGTGATGGCGAACAAGCGTTACAGGCAAGCCTGAGTGTCAAAGAGAAGCTGCAGATTGCTCTGGCCCTCGAGCGCATGGGTGTTGACGTGATGGAAGTCGGTTTCCCGGTTTCTTCTCCGGGCGATTTTGAATCCGTGCAGACCATCGCGCGCACCATCAAAAACAGCCGCGTATGCGCCCTGGCGCGCTGCGTCGAGAAAGATATCGACGTAGCTGCGGAATCCTTAAAGGTGGCCGAAGCGTTCCGTATCCACACCTTCATCGCCACCTCGCCGATGCATATCGCCACCAAACTGCGCAGCACCCTGGATGAGGTCATTGAGCGTGCGGTTTATATGGTGAAGCGGGCGCGCAACTACACTAACGATGTCGAGTTCTCCTGTGAAGACGCCGGCCGTACGCCGATTGCTGACCTGGCTCGCGTCGTGGAAGCCGCGATTAACGCAGGCGCCACCACCATTAATATTCCGGATACCGTCGGCTACACCATGCCGTTCGAGTACGCCAACATTATCAGCGGCCTGTATGAGCGCGTACCGAATATCGACAAAGCCATTATCTCCGTCCATACCCATGATGACCTGGGTATTGCCGTCGGTAACGCCCTCGCCGCGGTCCACGCCGGAGCCCGCCAGGTAGAAGGCGCGATGAACGGTATCGGCGAGCGCGCCGGCAACTGCGCGCTGGAAGAGGTCATCATGGCGATTAAAGTGCGCAAAGACATCATGAACGTGCACACCAATATCAACCACCATGAAATCTGGCGCACCAGCCAGACCGTCAGCCAGATCTGCAACATGCCGATCCCGGCGAACAAAGCCATCGTCGGTACCGGCGCCTTCGCCCACTCCTCCGGTATCCACCAGGACGGCGTGCTGAAGAACCGCGAAAACTACGAAATCATGACCCCGGAATCCATCGGCCTGAACCAGGTACAGCTGAACCTGACTTCCCGCTCCGGCCGCGCGGCGGTGAAACACCGGATGGAAGAGATGGGCTACCAGGAGAGCGATTACAACCTGGATCACCTGTACGACGCGTTCCTGAAGCTGGCGGACAAAAAAGGCCAGGTCTTCGATTACGATCTGGAAGCGCTGGCCTTTATCAACAAGCAGCAGGAAGAGCCGGAGCATTTCCGCCTGGATTACTTCAACGTTCAGTCCGGCTCCAGCGATATCGCGACCGCCTCGATCAAACTGGTCTGCGGGGATGAGATCAAAACGGAAGCCGCCAACGGCAACGGTCCGGTTGATGCTATCTACCAGGCGATTAACCGCGTCACCGATTACAACATTGAATTAGTGAAATATGGCTTAAGCGCGAAAGGCCACGGCAAAGACGCCCTGGGCCAGGTGGATATCGTCGTTGACTACAACGGTCGCCGTTTCCACGGCGTTGGTCTGGCAACAGATATCGTAGAGTCGTCAGCCAAAGCGATGGTTCACGTGCTGAACAACATCTGGCGCGCCGCCGAAGTCGAAAAAGAATTGCAACGCAAAGCTCAGAATAAAGAGAACAATAAGGAAACCGTGTAATGTCGAAGAATTACCATATTGCCGTTTTGCCGGGTGATGGCATTGGCCCGGAAGTGATGAACCAGGCGATGAAAGTACTGGAAGCCGTGCGCCAACGTTTTGCCATGCACATTACCACCAGCCAGTACGACGTCGGCGGCGCGGCCATCGACCGTCAGGGAACTCCCCTGCCGCAGGCGACCGTCGCCGGATGCGAGCAGGCGGACGCGATCCTGTTCGGCTCCGTCGGCGGCCCGAAGTGGGAACACCTGCCGCCCGCAGAACAGCCAGAGCGCGGCGCCCTGCTGCCGCTGCGTAAACACTTTAAACTGTTCAGCAACCTGCGCCCGGCCAAACTGTATCAGGGTCTGGAAGAGTTCTGCCCGCTGCGCGCCGACATCGCCGCCAACGGCTTCGACATTCTCTGCGTTCGCGAACTGACCGGCGGCATCTACTTCGGTCAGCCGAAAGGTCGCGAAGGCAGCGGTCAGCATGAGAAAGCTTTTGATACCGAGGTGTATCACCGCTTTGAAATCGAACGTATCGCGCGCATCGCGTTTGAATCCGCCCGTAAACGTCGTCACAAAGTGACCTCCATCGATAAAGCCAACGTCCTGCAGTCGTCCATTCTGTGGCGCGAAATCGTCACCGAGATCGGCAAGGAGTATCCGGACGTTGAGCTGGCGCATATGTATATCGATAACGCCACCATGCAGCTGATTAAAGATCCGTCCCAGTTCGACGTGCTGCTGTGCTCCAACCTGTTCGGCGACATCCTCTCCGACGAGTGCGCAATGATCACCGGCTCGATGGGTATGCTGCCGTCCGCCAGCCTCAACGAACAAGGTTTCGGCCTGTACGAGCCAGCAGGCGGCTCGGCGCCGGATATCGCCGGCAAAAATATCGCTAACCCGATCGCGCAGATCCTCTCCCTGGCGCTGCTGCTGCGCTATAGCCTCGACGCTGACGAGGCGGCGAGCGCGATTGAAAGCGCGATTAACCGCGCTCTGGAGGAAGGCGTTCGTACCGGCGATTTAGCGCGCGGCACGTCAGCGGTCAGCACTGATGAAATGGGCGATATCATTGCCCGCTATGTCGCAGAAGGGGTGTAATCATGGCGAAGACGTTATACGAAAAATTGTTTGATGCGCACGTGGTGTATGAGGCGCAAAACGAAACTCCGCTGTTGTATATCGACCGCCATCTGGTGCATGAAGTCACCTCCCCGCAGGCCTTTGACGGCCTGCGCGCCCACGGCCGCCAGGTGCGCCAGCCGGGTAAAACCTTCGCCACCATGGATCATAACGTCTCGACGCAGACCAAAGATATTAACGCGTCCGGCGAGATGGCCCGCATTCAGATGCAGGAGCTGATTAAGAACTGTAAAGAGTTCGGCGTTGAGCTGTACGATCTGAACCACCCGTACCAGGGCATCGTTCACGTGATGGGCCCGGAACAAGGGGTTACCCTGCCGGGGATGACCATTGTGTGCGGCGACTCCCATACCGCCACCCACGGCGCCTTCGGCGCGCTGGCCTTCGGCATCGGCACCTCCGAAGTAGAGCATGTGCTGGCGACCCAGACCCTGAAACAGGGTCGTGCGAAAACCATGAAAATCGAAGTGCAAGGCAAAGCGGCGCCGGGCATCACCGCCAAAGATATCGTGTTGGCGATCATTGGTAAAACCGGCAGCGCCGGCGGCACCGGCCACGTGGTGGAGTTCTGCGGCGAAGCGATCCGCGATCTGAGCATGGAAGGCCGCATGACCCTGTGCAACATGGCGATCGAGATGGGCGCGAAAGCGGGCCTGGTCGCGCCGGATGAAACCACCTTCAATTACGTACGCGGCCGTCTGCACGCGCCGAAAGGCAAAGATTTTGACGATGCGGTGGCGTACTGGAAAACCCTGAAAACCGACGACGGCGCCACATTTGACACCGTAGTGACGCTGCAGGCGGCTGAGATTGCCCCGCAGGTGACCTGGGGCACCAACCCGGGCCAGGTGATTTCGGTCAGCGATAATATCCCCGATCCTGCGTCGTTCAGCGACCCGGTGGAACGCGCCAGCGCCGAGAAAGCGCTGGCCTATATGGGGCTGAAATCCGGCATTCCGCTGACGGAAGTGGCTATCGATAAAGTATTCATCGGCTCCTGTACCAACTCGCGTATCGAAGATTTGCGCGCGGCGGCGGAAATCGCCAAAGGGCGTAAAGTGGCGCCGGGCGTCCAGGCGCTGGTGGTGCCGGGTTCCGGTCCGGTGAAAGCGCAAGCGGAAGCGGAAGGCCTGGATAAGATCTTTATCGAAGCCGGCTTTGAGTGGCGCTTACCGGGCTGCTCTATGTGTCTGGCGATGAACAACGACCGCCTGAACCCGGGCGAGCGCTGCGCCTCCACCAGCAACCGTAATTTTGAAGGCCGCCAGGGCCGCGGCGGACGCACGCACCTGGTGAGCCCGGCAATGGCCGCGGCGGCAGCTGTGACCGGCCATTTCGCCGATATCCGTAATCTGAAGTAAGGAGACCATCATGGCAGAGAAATTTATCCAACATACCGGCCTGGTGGTTCCGCTGGATGCTGCAAACGTCGATACCGACGCGATCATTCCCAAGCAGTTTCTGCAGAAAGTGACCCGCACCGGCTTTGGCGCGCACCTGTTCAACGACTGGCGCTTCCTCGACGATAAAGGTCAACAGCCGAACCCGGAGTTCGTGCTGAACTTTCCTGAGTACAAAGGCGCATCTATCCTGCTGGCGCGGGAAAACTTCGGCTGTGGCTCCTCGCGCGAGCATGCGCCGTGGGCGCTGACCGATTACGGTTTTAAAGTCGTTATCGCCCCAAGCTTTGCCGATATTTTCTATGGCAACAGCTTCAACAATCAGCTGCTGCCGGTGACGTTGAGCGATGAGCAGGTCGACGAGCTGTTCAAACTGGTGCAGGCCAACCCGGGCATTACGTTTGAAGTGGACCTGGAAGCGCAGGTGGTTAAAGCGGGGGATAAAACCTACAGCTTTAAGATCGACGATTTCCGTCGCCACTGCATGCTCAATGGCCTGGATAGCATCGGCCTGACGCTGCAACATGAAGCGGCTATTTCCGACTATGAGCACAAGCTGCCGGCGTTTATGAATTAATCTTCGCGCCCGGTCATTTGACCGGGCTTTTTAGTTTATTGCGGCAGAAAATTGCGATCTCACGCACAAAAAACAATATTGCTTCGCCGATCGTCAGCCCATGACGTTGGCCTGCCCCACGCGATAAAGACGAATGATTCCGCTTTCCTCCCCCTGACCTGCGCGGTTTATGTATTATCCCTTCACTGCAAGTAAAAATAAGGTACGAGTGTTTAATATAAAAATATAACAATGTGAAAAAAGCGTTAATCTCATAGAGAACCCCTATAGCTCACAGCAAAAAAAAGCATTATTTTTCGATTTTTCGCCTCGCTATCTTTTCCCACAGAGAAATATTAACTAAGGACACGCCCGGGCCCCCGCATAGCGGCTTCCCGGCCTCCTGTGGAGAGAAGAGATGAGCCACTATCCGCACCTTTTCAGTCCGTTGACCATCAACGGCATGACGCTAAAAAACCGCATTATTATGCCCCCGATGGGCACCAATATGGCCACGCTCAATGGCGAGGTCTCGCAGGAACAGCTGGAATACTACGAACTGCGGGCCAAAGGCGGCACCGGGCTTATCACCATCGAAAACATCTGTATTGATTTCCCTTTCGCCTCCAACGGCACCACCCAGCTGCGGATCGATAACGATCAATATATCCCACGGCTGTTTAAATTAACCGAGACCCTGCATAAACATGGCGCCTGCGTATCCATTCAGTTAAATCACGCAGGCGCTTCGGCTTATGCCTACCGCCTCGAAGGTCAGACACCGCTCTCCTCCTCGACGACACCCTCGAAAAAGCACGGTAATATTCCGCGGCCAATGACCCATGAGGAAATTTATCACGCGGTGGAAAAATTTGGTGACGCCGCAGAGCGCGTTCGTCGCGCGGGTTTTGACTGCGTCGAAATTCATGCCGGCCACTCCTATTTAATTAGCCAGTTTTTATCGCCGTTATTTAACAAGCGCACCGATGAATTTGGCGGCAGCGTCGAAAACCGCACCCGGATATTAAGTCTGATTGTCGATAAAGTTCGCGCCTGCGTCGGGCCGCGTTTTCCGGTCAGCCTGCGCATTAGCGCCGACGACTTCCTCAAGGGCGGCAATACCCTCGAAGATTCTCTGCGCATCCTTGAGCTCTGCCAGGAGAAGGTCGATATCATCAACGTCTCGGCGGCGCAGAACGACAACCTGAATCTGCAAATCGACCAGATGTCGCTGGAGGATGGCTGGAAGCGTTATCTCTCCCGCGCGGTGCGCGATAAATTCCATAAGCCCACGGTCATCGCCGGCAATATCCGTACCCCGCAGGTGGCTGAGGATATCCTCGCCAGCGGCGATGCCGATCTCATTGCCATTGGTCGCGGTCTGATTGCCGAGCCGGAGTGGGTGCAGAAGGTGCAAAGCGGTAGAGAACGCCTGATGCGCAAATGCATCTCCTGCAACATCGGCTGCGCCGACCATCGCATCGCCCGCTCGCGCCCGCTGCGCTGTTCAATTAACCCGGACATCATTCACGGCGATAGCTACAAAACGCGGCGCGTTAATCGCGACACGAACGTGGTCGTCATCGGCGCCGGCACTGCCGGGATGGAGGCCGCCTGCACCGCGGCGGAAGTCGGCTGCCACACCTGGCTGCTGGAGGCGAAAAATCACGTCGGCGGTCTCGCCAGCGATATCGCCCGTCTGCCGGAGAAAAAACGCATCGCGGATTTCCCGCAGTTTATGAAAAACCGCATCGCCGCGCTGGACAACCTGATGCTGCAGGTCGGCAAACGGGCAGACGTGGCCTCGGTTTCCGCCCTGCGTCCGCATCTGATCGTCAATGCCACCGGCTCAACCCCCCTGCTGCCGCCTATTGCAGGACTGCGGGAGAATATTGACGCCGCGGAAGGCAAGGTCTTTTCCATTACCGGCATGATCGACAATCTGGCGAAATTTACCCATGTCGAGGGCAAACGCATCGCCGTTGTCGGCGCGGGCGCCGTTGGCCTTGACGTCATCGAATACTTTACCGCTCGCGGCGCGCAAGCGGTATTAATCGAAATGCAGGACGCCGCCGGTCGCGATCTCGACATCATTACCAGGAATGCCATGTTGACCATGCTCGACGAGCACCAGGTCGAACAGCACATGAATACGCAACTGATGGCGGTGGCTGCCGACCATTTCCAGGTGAAAAATACACAGCATACCTTCGATATCCCCTTCGACTACGGCTTTGTCTGCCTGGGGATGCGCGCCAACCGGACGGGTCTCGACGAGATCGAGCGCTGGGCCAATGCCAATAACGTCAAAATCATGAATATCGGCGACAGCGTGATGGCGCGACGCATTATCGACGGCATCCGCGAAGGCCGCAACGTGCTGGACACCCTCGAAGACATGGGTGTGCTGGGCAGCCGCGAAGCACAACGAATTCCCTTTCTAACTTATTGAGGATTTTTGTCATGGCAGAACGTATTACTGGACACACTGAGCTGATTGGTCTGATCGCCACCCCGATTCGCCACAGCATGTCGCCCACCATGCACAACGAGGCTTTCGCCCATCTCGGGCTGGACTACGTCTACCTGGCTTTTGAAGTCGGTAATCAGGAGCTGAAAGACGTTGTGCAGGGCTTCCGGGCTTTGAAGCTGCGCGGCTTTAACGTCTCTATGCCGAACAAAACCGAGATTTGCCAGTATCTTGATAAGCTCTCGCCGGCGGCGCAGCTGGTCGGGGCGGTGAATACCGTGGTCAATGACGACGGCGTACTGACCGGGCATATTACCGACGGCACCGGCTATATGCGCGCCCTTAGCGAAGCGGGTATCGATATTATTGGCAAGAAGATGACCGTGCTCGGCGCCGGCGGCGCGGCGACCGCGCTCTGCGTCCAGGCGGCACTGGATGGCGTGAAGGCGATCTCGATCTTCAACCGTCGCGATAAATTCTTCGCCAACGCCGAAGAAACGGTAGCCAAGATCCGCAACAACACGCGCTGCGAGATCCATCTGTTCGATCTCGACGATCATGACAAACTGCGTGCCGAAATCGACAGCAGCGTGATCCTGACCAATGCCACCGGGGTCGGCATGAAGCCGTTCGAAGGCCAGATGCTGCTCCCGGACGACAGCTTCCTGCGTCCGGACCTGATCGTCTCCGACGTCGTGTACAACCCGCGCAAAACCCACCTGCTGGAAGTGGCTGAGAAAAAAGGCTGCCGTACGCTAAACGGCCTCGGGATGATGCTGTGGCAAGGCGCGCGCGCGTTCGAAATCTGGACGGGTAAACAGATGCCGGTTGATTACATCAAAAGCATCCTGTTCTAAGGGGCAAGCGATGAAAAATAAATACGTCCCTACCGCGGCAGGGCTGTACCTCAACTACCTGATTCATGGCATGGGGGTCCTGCTGATCACCCTCAACATGGCCCATCTCCAGGAGCAGTGGGGAACAGACGCTGCCGGCGTATCAGTGGTGATCTCCTCGTTAGGGATCGGCAAACTGGCGACCATCGTGACCGGCTTTCTGTCGGATCGCTTTGGTCGTAAGCCCTTTATCTATCTGGGGATCCTCAGCTATCTGATCTTTTTTATCGGCATTCTGCTGACCAAAAATATCTATCTGGCCTATGTCTTCGGCATTATGGCGGGCCTGGCGAACAGCTTCCTCGACTCCGGCACCTATCCCGCGCTGATGGAATCTTTCCCGCACTCCGCCAGCCGGGCCAACGTGCTGATCAAAGCCTTCGTCTCCGCCGGACAGTTCCTGCTGCCGTTCATTATCAGTTTCCTGATCTGGGCGAATCTGTGGTTCGGCTGGTCGTTCGTGATTGCGGCGGCGCTGTTTGTTGTGAGCGGCCTCTATTTGCTCAAAATGCCGTTCCCGGATAGCCAGGCGGCGAAAAAAGAGACCACCCCAGGGCCACAGGCGGAAACCTCAGCCCGTCCGCAGGCCAACAAACTGGATATGGTGATCTTCACCCTGTACGGCTACATCGGCATGGCGACCTTCTATCTGGTCAGCCAGTGGCTGGCGCAGTACGGTCAGTTCGTGGTCGGCCTGCCCTATGCCTCGGCGATTAAGCTGCTCAGCATCTATACCGTCGGGTCGCTGGTCTGCGTCTTCGTGACCGCCGCCTTCGTCAAAGAGGTGTTCAGCTCCGCCGTCGCCATGATCATCTATACTGGCCTGTCGATGGTCTCGCTGCTGCTGGTATGCCTGTTCCCGACGCCGATGATGGTTACCGGCTTCGCCTTTGTCATCGGCTTTGCCGCCGCGGGCGGAGTGCTACAGCTGGGAGCGACGATCATGGCGATGAGCTTCCCGAACGGGAAAGGCAAGGCAACCGGCATCTTCTACACCGCCGGCAGTATCGCCAGCTTCACGATCCCGCTGATCACCGCCAAACTTTCGCAGATCAGTATTGCCAGCATTATGTGGTTTGATTTTGCGATCGCCGTGATCGGCTTTGTGATCGCCCTGTACATCGGCTATCGTCAACTGCAGGCTCGGGCGGCGCAAAAAGTATCACCCACCGCAGTCACCGCCTGAGGTTCAACGCGAATAATAATGGATGCCTACATGACAAATGCAGTTACCGTAAAGAACATCACCTTCCAGGAAGGGGAAACCTTAATTTGTGTACCGCTGATCGGCAAAACGCTGGATGAAATACTGGGTAACGCCCACGGCCTGGTCGACGCCGGCGCCGATATCATCGAATGGCGCGTTGACCACTTTACTCAGGTGAGAGAGATGGCTCAGGTGATGGCCGCGCTGGCGGAAATCCGTGGCGCGCTGAAAGCGCTGCCGCTGCTGTTCACCTTCCGCAGCAAGAAAGAAGGCGGCGAGACCGAGCTCAGCGACGAGGCCTACTTCGCGCTCAACCGCGAAGCGGCGCGCAGTGGCCTGGTTGATGTCATCGATATCGAGCTGTTCAATGATGAAGAGCAGATCCGCGCGCTGGTTGACGATGCGCATGCTGCGGGCGTCAAAGTGATCATGAGTAACCATGATTTTCATAAGACCCCCGCCCAGGAAGATATCATCTATCGCCTGCGTCGCATGCAGGATCTGGGCGCCGATCTGCCGAAGATCGCGGTGATGCCGCAATCGCCGCAGGACGTTCTAACCCTGCTCGCCGCCACGCTGACCATGAAAGAGAAGTATGCCACCCGCCCGCTGATCACCATGTCGATGGGAAAATCGGGCGGCGTCAGCCGGGTGACCGGGCGTCTTTTTGGCTCAGCCATGACCTTCGGTACCGTGGGTCAGGCTTCCGCGCCGGGACAGATCGCCATCGACAAGCTGCGTGAAGTGATGGATATTCTCTCCTGATAACCCCTCAGCCCGGAGGACCTCTCCGGGCTATTCGCTAACAGATCTTCTGGCTGTCGTGGATGACCACATTTTTAAACGACTGCAGCGCCGGGGAAAGTCCGCGGTCTTTCATGGTTGCCAGATAAATATAGCGCGGAGGGAGGGTGTTTTTAATCTTCAGGATATGGACGTTGTAATGGGAGAGCGCCGAGATCCGCGGCATGATAGCGATCCCGTAGTCAATGCTGACCAGCCCGGCCATCGCGGTATCCTCTTCCACGTAGCAGGCAATCTCCGGCACCAGCTTTTGCTGCATAAATACATTATCGATAAACGGACGTAAGCCGCTATTTTCTGAAAAATAGATATAGGGATAATGAATCGTCTCCACGAGGTCGACTTCATGTTCATACAGCCGGGCCAGCGGATGATCCCTGGCGGTCACCACTACCAGCTCCTGCTGAATAACCGGAATAAAATCGATATCGGGTTCATCGGCAATATAAGAGCAGATCGCCAGATCGACTTTTCCCGCTTTCAGCTCCTGCAACAGCGTCAGCGAGGTCCCTTGAGTAAAAGAAAAAGTCACGTTGTGAAATTCAGGTGAAAGAGAATATTTATTAATTAACTGCGGAACAACATATTCGCCCATCGTGTAAATAAAGGCGATACGAATGTTTTCTTTATTTTCAGCGCCGTTTTTTTGCAAAACTGTGCGGCCATTTTCCAGTGAGGCCAGCGCATCTTCGACATACGGCAGAAAACGCTTGCCGTTTTGCGTAATTTTAACGTTCCGTCCCTGTCTGGCGAACAGCGCGACCCCTAACTCCTTCTCCAGCTCTGATATCGCATGGCTTAGCGAAGGCTGGGTGATGCACAGACTGGAGGCCGCTTCGGTATAATGTTCAGTTTCAGACAGACGTTTAAAATAATAAAGTTGCTTTAGGTTCATTATTTTTGCCCGTATAATATAAGAATAAATCCACTGATGCTAATATACCATGCAAGCCACCAATAATGCGCACGTGCGGGAAAATATTGGCGGTGCATCAAATATTATTTTCTGAAGCGGATGAATGTGCCACAAAGCGTTGCCATTCATAGATACTACCTATAGTTCCCGGAGATATTTTTGCATATACAAATATATGCAAAAATATTTTAAACTTTAAAGGAACTCGCTATGAGTATGTCAAACTCTCAGGAAGTCCTCACTTCCTCATCGGGGACGAAAAAAAGAAGCCGCGTTCGGATAGTTATTTTACTGCTGTTGTCCGTCGGAACGATGATCAATTATCTCGACCGCACCATCCTCGGTATCGTTGCCCCACAGTTAACCCAGGAAATTCATATCGATCCGGCGATGATGGGCATCATTTTCTCCGCCTTTGCCTGGACCTATGCCCTGGCGCAGATCCCCGGCGGCATGTTTTTAGACCGCTTCGGCAACAAACTGACCTATGCCCTGTCAATTTTCTTCTGGTCGCTGTTTACCCTGCTGCAAAGTTTCACCCTCGGGCTTAAATCTCTGCTGCTTATGCGCCTGGGACTCGGCGTCAGCGAAGCGCCCTGCTTCCCGGCCAACAGCCGCATCGTCAGCACCTGGTTCCCGCAGCATGAGCGCGCGCGGGCGACGGCAACATATACGGTTGGTGAATATATAGGGCTGGCGGCCTTCTCGCCGCTGTTATTTTTAATCCTCGAACATCATGGCTGGAGAACGCTTTTTTTCCTCACCGGCGGATTAGGTATTTTATTTACTTTGGTGTGGTGGCGTTTTTATCACGAACCCCATGAATCGCGCACGGCTAATCAAGCGGAGCTGGATTATATCGGCGCAAACGGCATTGACAATAAAATCCAGAACGTTCCATTTAACTGGCGTGACGCCAGGCGCCTGCTGGGCTGTCGCCAGATCCTCGGCGCCAGTCTGGGTCAGTTTGCCGGTAACACCACGCTGGTGTTTTTCCTGACGTGGTTTCCCAGCTATCTGGCCAACGAGCGCCATCTTCCCTGGCTGCACGTTGGCTTCTTCGCCACCTGGCCGTTCCTCGCCGCCGCCATCGGCATCCTCTTCGGCGGCTGGATCTCGGACCGACTGCTGAAGCGAACCGGCTCCGTCAACATCAGTCGGAAGTTACCAATAATTTCCGGATTATTACTCTCCAGCTGTATTATTGCGGCGAACTGGGTGAGCGCCAACAGCACCGTTATTATTATCATGTCGGTGGCGTTTTTTGGCCAGGGAATGGTTGGCCTGGGCTGGACGTTAATTTCTGATATTGCCCCGGAAAATATGGCAGGCCTGACCGGCGGTATATTTAATTTCTGCGCTAATATGGCATCGATTATAGCCCCACTGATAATTGGCGTGATTATCTCCGCAACGGGTAACTTCTTTTACGCACTGATCTACGTCGGCCTGACGGCGCTGATCGGCGTGATTGCCTACATCTTTATCATCGGCGACATCAAGCGAATCGAACTGAAGTAAACCCGGCGGCCCCGGCGAATTGCACGCCGGGGCGAAGAGAACGGTCAGATATCCTTTACCTTGCTGGTTAAAAACAGCGTCACCAGCGAAATCGCGGCGATCGTCCAGTAGACGCTGGCGTGGCCATAGCTCTGCGACAGCGCCCCCTGCATCACGCCGGCCAGGATCACGCCAGTGGAAATACTGTTGGTAAACAGGGTGGTCGCCGCCCCCGCGCGCCCCGGCATTAAATCCTGGAACCACAGCATGCCGATCCCGGCGATAATGCCGATAAAGATGGCGTTGAACAGCTGCAGGGCCAGCAGCGCCGTACGGCCATGAAACAGGATCAGCCCCAGATAAAACAGCACACCGGCCGCCACCGCCGCCACCATCATTTTACGTTTACCAAAGCGCTTCACGTAGTAGCCGGCGAGGATCATCGCCGGAATCTCCAGCCCGGCGGCGGTGCCCATCAGGATCCCGGCCAGGCTGTCGGGAAGCCCGAGATCGCTGCTGATCCACAGCGGCATATCAATGATATACATGGTGTTGCAGGTCCACATCAGGGTGGAGGCGATAAACAGCATACGTACGTTCTTGTCCTGCCAGCCGCCGGCCTGCGCCAGCGCCTCCGCCTCTTCCGAGGGCTGCTCCACGCGCGGAACCGAGGGCAGTTTGACGGCAATCAGCGCCAGGCTGATCACAAAGATGCCCGCCGCAATGGAGAACATGGTGGTAAAGCCATAGTTGAGCGCCAGCATAAAGGCCAGCGGCGGGCCAATCACCCACGCCAGGGACAGCTGGGCACGCATGACCGAGCTGAACATCACCACTTCCCGCGCCGAGCTGTCGGCATACTCCCGCGCCAGGGCAAAGAGCTGCGGCATGGCGGCGTTAGCGATGGATGCCAGCATCACCCCGCAGGTGATCAGCGTCAGATAGTGGCGGTTGAAGGCAAACAGCAGCGCATTGCCTACCGCCATCAGGCAGCAGAACATAATTAACCGCCGCCGGTCGCCGCGGCTATCGGAGCGCTTGGCCAGCGCCAGACTCACCAGGATCCCGGCTATCGCATTCACGGTGTAGAACAGGCCCACCCAGAACGGCTGCGCCCCCACTTCGCGGCTGAGAAACAAACTCAATGTCGGCGCCTGCAATGCGCCCGCCACGCCCATCATAAAAGCAACCAGCATAAAGGCGGCATAGACGCCGTTTAGCCGTCGTCCCATCGTCATCAACCACAGCATGAAATGTCCTTAACACACGCGAAGTAAACGAAAAAAGCCAGCAGAGGCTTTCTGCTGGCGGGTGATTCTATACTCTGTGGAATTCACGTTGCAGGACAAACGGTTAACCGTTTTTGCGCTGGCTCCGAAAGGGTGAGTCCCGTAGGGGCGATTCACGCGGCCAGAACATAGGGCTCTGGGAGCATCGACAGCGATAAACCCGGGCGAGCGCGCGCACCTGCAGCTTGAAAAACGACGAGTATAACACCAATACTCAGTCACACATGATGTCTGCAAGTCAATGATCAGAGGTCTTTGACGTCACTCCCCACTGCATCAGTTCTCCCAGAATTTCCTGCTGTCGTCCTGCCATCAGGCGGGCCAGCCAGGACGCTTCCTGCGTCGCAGAAAAGTAGCGCTGGTAGAACGATTTTGCGGTAGACCTCATCATATTCACCTCCTCGCTTCATCGGGATTCATTATTGGCTTAATATGGGGAGTAATAAATTGCT
This sequence comes from Klebsiella sp. GB_Kp056, assembly GCF_040064755.1. Classification (NCBI taxonomy): domain Bacteria; kingdom Pseudomonadati; phylum Pseudomonadota; class Gammaproteobacteria; order Enterobacterales; family Enterobacteriaceae; genus Klebsiella; species Klebsiella sp. GB_Kp056. The sequence goes on from NZ_JBEAJA010000060.1 coordinate 72,631, forward strand.
GAGTTTTGCGCAGGAGTTCCCCTTTTATGTCTTCCGGCCGTCTGCAACAACAGTTCATCCGTCTATGGCAGTGCTGCGACGGCAAGTCGCAGGAGACCACCCTCAACGAGCTGGCGGAAATGCTGAGCTGCTCGCGCCGCCACATGCGCACCTTGCTCAATATGATGGAGTCCCGCGGCTGGCTGACCTGGGAGGCGGAGGCTGGCCGCGGAAAACGCTCGCGGCTGACCTTTCTCTATACCGGCCTCGCCCTGCAGCAGCAGCGTGCCGAAGATCTGCTTGAGCAGGATCGCATCGATCAGCTGGTGCAGCTGGTCGGCGATAAAGCCGCCGTCCGTCAGATGCTGGTCTCGCATCTCGGGCGCAGCTTCCGCCAGGGGCGGCACATCCTGCGCGTGCTCTACTACCGGCCGATGAAGAATTTACTGCCCGGCAGCGCGCTGCGGCGTTCGGAAACCCATATCGCCCGGCAAATATTCAGCGCTCTGACGCGGGTAAATGAGGAAAATGGGGAACTGGAAGCCGATATTGCCCACCACTGGCAGCAGTTGACGCCCACCCACTGGCGCTTTTTCCTCCGGCCAGGCATCCATTTTCACCATGGCCGTGAGCTGGAGATGACCGATGTGATCGCTTCTCTGCAGCGCAGCAATGCCCTGCCGCTCTATTCGCATATCGAACGCATTGCGTCGCCCACCGCCTGGACCCTGGATATTCATCTGCGCCAGCCCGACCGCTGGCTGCCCTGGCTGCTGGGCCAGGTACCGGCGATGGTGCTGCCGCAGGAGTGGCGGACCATGAACCACTTTTCTTCGATGCCGGTCGGCACCGGCCCGTATGCGGTGGTGCGCAACAATCAGAACCAGCTCAAGATCCACGCCTTTGAGGACTATTTTGGCTACCGGGCGCTGATCGATGAGGTGAACGTCTGGGTGCTACCGGAAATTAGCGAAGAGCCCAACGGCGGCCTGACGCTGCAGGGCAATACCGAAAGCGAAAAGGCGGTGGAGAGTCGTCTGGAAGAGGGGTGCTACTACCTGCTGTTCGACTCGCGAAGCCCGCTGGGCGCCAACGAGGCGGTGCGCCGCTGGTTAAGCTATCTGTTCCAGCCCGCGAACCTGCTCTACCACGCGGGCGAGCTTTACCAGGGCAACTGGTTTCCCGCTTACGGCCTGCTGCCGCGCTGGCATCACGCCAGCAACCACGCCTGCGACAAGCCGGCGGGCCTGGAGACGGTCACCCTCACCTACTACCGCGATCACGTCGAACATCGGGTGATCGGCGGGATCATGCGCGACCTGCTGGCGGCGCACCAGGTGAAGCTGGAGATCCAGGAGCTGGAGTACGATGCCTGGCATCGCGGCGAGGTGGTCAGCGATATCTGGCTCAACAGCGTTAACTTCACCTTGCCAATCGAATTCTCGCTATTCGCCTATCTGTACGAAGTCCCGCTGATTCAGCGCTGCATCCCCATCGACTGGCAGGAAGACGCCAGCCGCTGGCGCGCGGGAGAGTTTAATCCTGCTACCTGGAGTCAGCGCCTGCTGGCCAGCCAGCATATCGTGCCGCTGATCCATCACTGGCTGATGATTCAGGGGCAGCGCAGTATGCGCGGCGTGCGGATGAACACCCTCGGCTGGTTCGATTTTAAATCCGCATGGTTTGCGCCGCCGGAGCCGTAAGCGCTTTCCGTCATCTGACAAAATCATTACACTAAGGCCGTTCTCAACGGGGTGCTAATAAACATACGCAATATCATTCAAGTTGCATCAAGGCAGCAAGCGGGTGAATCCCCTGGAGCATAGATAGCTATGTGACTGGGGTGAACGCGCGAAGCTAACGCAGATGCGGCTTGAAGGATGAAGCGTATGGGCTGAGAAAATACCCGTCGAACCTGATCCGGATAACGCCGGCGAAGGGATTTGAGGCTCACTCAAAATCCTTTGCCACCCCTTTTTTCTGAGGTGCAAAGTGTTGAAAAAATTACTCCCGCTGCTGGCGCTGGTCGCCATGCCCGCTCTGGCTAAGCCTGTCCTCACCGTCTATACCTATGACTCCTTCTCTGCCGACTGGGGCCCCGGCCCGGCGGTCAAAAAAGCGTTTGAAGCGGACTGCGGCTGCGAGCTGAAGTTCGTCGCGCTGGAAGATGGCGTTTCGCTGCTGAATCGTCTGCGCATGGAAGGCAAGAACAGCAAGGCTGACGTCGTGCTGGGCCTGGATAACAACCTGCTGGAAGCCGCGGCGCAGAGTCAGCTGTTCGCTAAAAGCCACGTTCCCGCCAGCGCGGTCAGCGTGCCGGGCGGCTGGGATAACGACACCTTTGTCCCCTACGATTACGGCTATTTCGCCTTTGTCTATGATAAAAACAAACTGGCCAATCCGCCGAAAAGCCTGAAAGAGTTGGTCGAGAGCCCGCAGAAGTGGCGCGTCATCTATGAAGATCCGCGCACCAGCACCCCGGGGCTGGGGCTGCTGCTATGGATGCAAAAAGTCTATGGCGATAAAGCGCCCGAGGCCTGGCAGAAGCTGGCGGCGAAGACCGTTACCGTCACCAAGGGCTGGAGCGAAGCCTACGGTCTGTTCCTGAAAGGCGAAAGCGACCTGGTGTTGAGCTACACCACCTCGCCGGCCTACCACATTATTGAAGAGAAAAAAGACCACTATGCGGCGGCGAACTTCGCCGAAGGCCACTATCTGCAGGTCGAAGTTGCCGCCCGCACCGCCGCCAGCAAGCAGCCGGAACTGGCGGAAAAATTCCTCAAATTTATGGTATCTCCTGGCTTCCAGAACGCCATCCCCACCGGCAACTGGATGTATCCGGTGACCCAGGTCGCGCTGCCGGCCGGTTTTGCAACCCTGGTGAAGCCGCAGACCACGCTGACGTTTACCCCGCAGCAGGTCGCCAGCGAGCGTCAGACCTGGATTAGCGCATGGCAACGCGCCGTCAGCCGCTAAACCTTAGCGGGCTGCTGCCGGGCCTGTTCGCCGCCACGCTGCTCTGCGCCGTCGCGCTGGCGGCGTTTCTGGCGCTGTGGTTCAGCGCGCCCGGTACGGGCTGGCAGACGATCTTCAGCGATAGCTACCTCTGGCACGTGGTGCGCTTCTCCTTCTGGCAGGCGTCGCTCTCAGCGCTGCTTTCGGTGGGCCCGGCCGTCTTTCTCGCCCGCGCGCTTTATCGGCGTCGCTTCCCCGGCCGCACCCTGCTGCTACGCCTGTGCGCGATGACCCTGATCCTGCCGGTGCTGGTGGCGGTGTTCGGCATCCTCAGCGTCTATGGCCGCCAGGGCTGGCTGGCCACGCTGTTTCACGCTTTCGGCTGGCAGTGGGATTTCTCGCCTTACGGCCTGCAGGGCATCCTGCTGGCGCACGTCTTTTTCAATATGCCGATGGCCACCCGCCTGCTGCTGCAGGCGCTGGAGAACATTCCCGGCGAGCAGCGGCAAATTGCCGCCCAGCTTGGCATGCGCGGCTATGCCTTCTTCCGCCTCGTCGAATGGCCATGGATGCGCCGGCATATTCCCGCCGTCGCCGCGCTGATTTTTATGCTCTGCTTTGCCAGCTTCGCCACCGTGCTGTCGCTGGGCGGCGGCCCGAAGGCCACCACCATTGAGCTGGCTATCTACCAGGCGCTGAGCTTTGACTACGATCCGGCGCGAGCGGCGATGCTGGCGTTGATCCAGATGCTCTGCTGCCTCGGGCTGGTGCTGCTCAGCCAGCGTCTCAGTAAAGCGGTGGCTATCGGCGTCAGCCATGTCCGCGGCTGGCGCGACCCTGACGATCGCCTGCATAGCCGGCTGAGCGATGGGTTGCTGATCGGCGCCGCCCTGCTGCTTCTGCTGCCGCCGTTGCTGGCAGTCATCGTCGACGGGATCAACCGCAACATGCTGGACGTGCTGGCGCAGCCCGCCCTCTGGCAGGCATTGACGACTTCTCTGCGCATCGCCATTGCCGCCGGGCTGTTGAGCGTCACCCTGACGATGATGCTGCTATGGAGCAGTCGCGAGCTGCGCGCCCGTCAGCGGCCGCTGGCCGGGCAGGCGATGGAGCTGAGCGGCATGCTGATCCTTGCCATGCCGGGCATCGTGCTGGCTACCGGCTTCTTCCTGCTGCTCAATAACAGCATCGGCCTTCCGGAGTCCGCCGACGGCATCGTCATCTTTACCAATGCCCTGATGGCGATCCCCTACGCGCTTAAAGTGCTGGAAAACCCGATGCGCGACATTGCCGTCCGCTACAGCATGCTCTGCCAGTCGCTGGGGATCGAAGGCCTGGCGCGGCTGCGGGTCATCGAACTTCGCGCGCTCCGGCGCCCGCTGGCCCAGGCGTTAGCCTTCGCCTGCGTGCTGTCGATTGGCGACTTCGGCGTGGTGGCGCTGTTCGGCAACGAGGCGTTCCGCACTCTGCCTTTCTATCTGTACCAGCAGATAGGCGCCTACCGCAGCCAGGACGGCGCCGTCACCGCCCTGCTTCTGCTGCTGCTCTGTTTCTTATTATTTACGCTGATTGAAAAACTTCCGGGGCGTGATGCTAAAACTCAATGATGTGACCTGGCTGTACCAGCATCTGCCGATGCGCTTTACTCTCGACGTCGCGCGCGGCGAGCGCATCGCGGTGCTCGGCCCCAGCGGCGCCGGAAAGAGCACCCTGCTGAATCTGATCGCCGGTTTTCTGCCGCCCGCCAGCGGCAGCCTGCAGATTAACGGCGAGACGCATCACGCGACGCCGCCGGCGCAGCGTCCGGTTTCGATGCTGTTCCAGGAGAATAACCTGTTTAACCATCTGACCATTCGGCAGAATATCAGTCTCGGGATCCACCCTGGCCTGAAACTGAGCCGCGAACAGCAGCAGAAAGTCACGGCGATTGCCGCCCAGATGGGAATTGATGACCTGCTTGAACGCCTGCCGGGAGAGCTCTCCGGCGGTCAACGGCAGCGCGCGGCGCTGGCCCGCTGTCTGGTGCGCCAGCAGCCGGTGCTGCTGCTGGATGAACCCTTCTCAGCGCTCGACCCGGCGCTGCGCCAGGAGATGCTGGCGCTGGTGGCTGATGTCTGCGAGCAGCAGCAGCTCACCCTGCTGATGGTCTCGCACAGCGTGGAAGATGCCGCGCGCATTGCGCCGCGCTCGATTGTGGTCGCCGAAGGGCGCATTGTCTGGGATGGCGCTACCGCCGAGCTGTTAAGCGGCCACAGCAGCGCCTCGCATCTGATGGGGATCAGCGCGCAATAACCTTGTGCAGGATCGCCAGATAGACCGGCATCAGCGGATGGCGGAAGACAAACGTTAACGCCGTTGCCGCCAGCGCGACCATAAGCGGCGTCAGCCACAGCAGACGCCCGCGCGGCAGCCAGCGGGTCAGCCGATCGCCAGACGTTTTCGCGCTCCGCCACAGCCGCCAGCACAGCCACCCCGCCAGCCAGGCGAGCAGCGCCGCCCCCAGCAACAGCCATTTAAAGCTGGCGCTGTTTTCATCGGCCGGAATATCAATCGCCGCCCCGGCGAGAATGCCAGGCAGGAAATAGAGCGGCGGCCAGAGCAGGCAGCCGATAATATTTGGTAGCACGAATTTGGCCACCGGCAGGTCGAGCATCCCGGCGACCATCGGCACCAGCGGACGCGTCGGCCCGACAAAGCGGCCAATCAGGATGGTGATCATGCTGTGCTGGTGCAGCGCATGCTCGGTTTTCTCCAGCAGGGCGCGGTTTTTCTTCATGAACGACCAGCGGTGCAGCGGCTTTTTAAAGCGCCATCCGAGCCAGAATGAGATCCAGTCGCCCAGCAGACAGCCCACGATCCCCGCCAGCCACGCCTGCCAGAAGTTAACCTCACCGCCGCCAATCAGCGCCCCAAGGCCGGCCATCATCACCGTTCCGGGTAAGATAAGCCCCACCAGCGCCAGCGACTCGAGAAAGGCCACCAGCATCACGGCTAACAGCGAGTAGACCGTGGATTGGGTAATAAAGTGTTCGAGCAATGCTTGCATAATGTACCCGGTTAAAAAACGAAGCCCGGATTCTCCGAAGCCATCGCGCCGTCGTCAAGCCACCAATTGTCTTAATAGTTTACTGGCTGTGACATTTAAGCGGGTCATCATTTCACTTTCTTTACTTTTTATTCACATCCCGCGCGGAATTCGCTCGGGCTGGCGCCGGTGCATTTTTTGAACACGCGGGAAAAATAGAGCTGATCTTCAAAGCCGACGTTGCGCCCGACGGTGGCGATCGGCATCCGCGTGGTGCTCAGCAACAGTTTGGCCTGGCTGATACGCTGGTCCTCCCGCCACCCGAGGACGCTGATCCCCAGCTGCTGGCGAAACAGGTGCGACAGGCGCGAGGGCGACAGGCAGACGTGCTGGGCGACGCTGGCGATATCAAAATGGCTGTCCGCCAGATGGTCGCTGATGTACTGGCAGGCGTCGCGCACCCGGTTATCCAGCGGCGGATGCAGCGATTCGTTGATCGCCTCCATCCGCCGCAGCAGGAGCTGTTCCAGCAGATTAATCGCCAGCAGTTCGGAATAGCGCCCCGCCCCTTGCCCGGCATCGACGATCTGGCCGAACAGCTCGCCAAAGCGCGCCTGCCACTGCTCGTCCGGACGGAAAAAGCCGGTCTGGGCGAAGATCGTCGGCCAGTTGAGCCACTCGTGCCAGTAGGCGCGCGGGCGGAAGTAGACCCACTGGTGATACCACTCGCTGGCGTCGGGATGGCGGCCGTAGTGATGGATCTCCCCCGGCGGGAACAGCAGCATATCGCCCGGCCGGCAGACAAACTGCTCGCCGTGGTTGTTGATCACCCCCTCGCCGCGGATCGTCAGGTTGAGGATATAGCCTTTCATACCCAGCGGGCGGTCGATAAAGAAATCCAGGTATCCCTGCGCCTCAATCGGCGTCAGGCCGGTGACCAGATGAGCGTTAAAAGAGTAGCCCGGCAGCAGCGGATCGTTTTGCGTTTCGGCCATACGCGTGGTTCTCCCGAAGGTATTAGTGACACCAATTGTCCATATTCATCATTTTATCGCTCTCGGCCCTGTCACGACTGCGACGGCGGTGGAAATTTCGCTAAAAAGCCGCACAGCAAGCGAAAAAAGCGCCAGCGGCGTGCATTCCACCGGGATATGCCGGGTAACAAAAGTGTCTATAAATACGGCAGGAAAGTCCACATCGAATATTTGCACGGCGTCACACTTTGCGAGGTGACAGCAAAATAATCCATAAGATTAGCGAATCCGGCCTGACGGATTTTGCCGGGGATATCTACTGTTGCTGCATGAATGATTTCTGCATGGAGTAACAAGATGGCAATTGCGATTGGCCTCGACTTTGGTAGTGACTCAGTCCGCGCCCTGGCGGTGGAATGCGCGTCCGGCGCAGAACTGGCGGCAAGCGTGGAGTGGTATCCGCGCTGGCGGGAAGGACAGTATTGCGATGGCGCGAACAACCGCTTCCGCCACCACCCGCGAGATTACATCGAGTCCATGGAAGCAGCGCTGAAAAGCGTACTTGCCTCCCTGAGCGCCGAACAGCGCGCCGACGTCGTGGGCATTGGCGTCGACAGCACCGGCTCAACCCCGGCTCCCATTGATGCCGAAGGCAACGTGCTGGCGCTGCGCGAAGAATTCGCTGACAACCCTAACGCCATGTTTGTCCTGTGGAAGGATCACACCGCGGTCGAGGAAGCCGAGGCGATCACCCGCCTGTGCCACCAGCCGGGCAAAGAGGATTACTCGCGCTATATCGGCGGGATCTACTCCAGCGAATGGTTCTGGGCCAAAATCCTTCACGTCACTCGGGAAGATAGCGCCGTCGCCCAGGCAGCCGCCTCGTGGGTGGAGCTTTGCGACTGGGTGCCCGCCCTGCTCTCCGGCACTACGCGTCCGCAGGATCTGCGCCGCGGCCGCTGCAGCGCCGGGCATAAATCGCTGTGGCATGAGAGCTGGGGCGGGCTGCCGCCGGCCAGCTTCTTCGATGAGCTTGATCCCATCATTAACCAGCATCTGGCCTGGCCGCTGTTCACCGATACCTGGACGGCCGATGTGCCGGTCGGCACGCTAAGCGCAGAGTGGGCCCAGCGCCTGGGCCTGTCGCAGACCGTGGCCATCTCCGGCGGCGCCTTCGACTGCCATATGGGCGCCGTTGGCGCCGGCGCGCAGCCTAACGCGCTGGTGAAAGTCATCGGCACCTCCACCTGCGACATTCTGATTGCCGATAAAGAGAGCGTCGGCGACCGCACGGTCAAAGGCATCTGCGGCCAGGTCGACGGCAGCGTGGTCCCGCACTTTATCGGTATGGAGGCAGGCCAGTCCGCCTTCGGCGATATTTACGCCTGGTTTGGGCGCATCCTCGGCTGGCCGCTGGAACAGCTGGCCCAGCAGCATCCGGAATTGCGCGAACAAATCAAAGCCAGCCAAAAACAGTTACTGCCGGCGCTCACCGAAGCCTGGGCCAGTAACCCATCGCTCGATCATCTGCCGGTAGTGCTGGACTGGTTCAACGGCCGCCGCACGCCGAATGCCAACCAGCGCCTGAAAGGGGTGATCACCGACCTTAACCTGGCCACCGACGCGCCGGCGCTATTCGGCGGACTGATCGCCGCCACCGCCTTCGGCGCCCGCGCCATTATGGAGTGCTTCACCGAGCAGGGGATCCCGGTTAACAACGTCATGGCCCTCGGCGGTATCGCGCGGAAAAACCAGGTCATCATGCAGGCCTGCTGCGACGTGCTGAACCGTCCGCTGCAGATTGTCGCCTCCGATCAGTGCTGCGCGCTGGGGGCGGCTATCTTCGCCGCCGTCGCCGCCGGCGTCTATGAGGATATTCCAGCCGCCCAGCAGCGGATGGCAAGCCAGGTGGAAACCACCCTGCAGCCGCGCCCGGCGCAGGCACAGCGTTTCGAACAACTCTATCAGCGCTACCAGCAGTGGTCGGTCAGCGCCGAACAACACTATCTCCCTTCGGCTGCAAAGGCGGAAAAAGCCCCGCAATCTCAGGCAGCGCTCACCCATTAAGGATACGAAAATGACGATTTTTGATAACTATGAAGTATGGTTCGTTATTGGCAGCCAACATCTCTACGGCCCGGAAGCCCTGCGCCAGGTGACGAAGCATGCCGAACATGTGGTGAACAGCCTGAATGCGGAAGCCAAACTGCCGTGCAAACTGGTCCTCAAGCCGCTGGGCACTACCCCGGACGAGATCACCCATATCTGCCGCGACGCCAACTACGATGACAAATGCGCCGGGTTAGTGGTCTGGCTGCATACCTTCTCGCCGGCAAAAATGTGGATCAACGGCCTGACCATCCTCAACAAACCGCTGCTGCAGTTCCATACGCAGTACAATGCCGCGCTGCCGTGGGACAGCATCGATATGGACTTTATGAACCTGAACCAGACCGCGCACGGCGGCCGCGAGTTCGGCTTCATCGGCGCCCGTATGCGCCAGCAGCACAGCGTGGTGACCGGCCACTGGCAGGATAAAGAGGCCCACCAGCGCATCGGCGGCTGGATGCGCCAGGCGGTCTCCAGACAGGATACCCGTCATCTGAAAGTGTGCCGTTTCGGCGATAACATGCGTGAAGTGGCGGTGACCGACGGCGATAAAGTCGCGGCGCAGATCAAGTTTGGCTTCTCAGTGAACACCTGGGCGGTCGGCGATCTGGTGCAGGTGGTCAACAGCGTCAGCGACGGCGATATCAGCGCGCTGGTCGATGAATACGAGAGCAGCTACCGTCTGACCCCGGCGGCGCAGGTTCACGGCGACAAGCGCCAGAACGTGCTGGACGCCGCGCGCATTGAGCTGGGGATGAAACGCTTCCTCGAACAGGGCGGTTTCCACGCCTTTACCACCACCTTTGAAGATCTCCACGGCCTGAAACAGCTCCCGGGTCTCGCCGTACAGCGCCTGATGCAGCAGGGCTACGGCTTTGCCGGCGAGGGCGACTGGAAAACCGCCGCTCTGCTTCGCATCATGAAGGTGATGTCAACTGGTCTGCAGGGCGGCACCTCCTTTATGGAGGATTACACCTACCACTTCGACAATGGCAACGATCTGGTGCTCGGCTCGCACATGCTGGAAGTGTGCCCGACGATCGCCACCGCCGAGAAACCGATCCTCGACGTCCAGCCGCTGGGCATCGGCGGCAAAGCGGATCCGGCGCGCCTGATCTTCAATACCCAGACCGGCCCGGCGATTGTCGCCAGCCTGATCGACCTGGGAGACCGCTTCCGTCTGCTGGTCAACACCATTGAAACCGTCCCGACGCCGCACGATCTGCCGAAGCTGCCGGTGGCCAACGCCCTGTGGAAAGCGCAGCCGGATCTGCGTACCGCTTCGGAAGCCTGGATCATCGCCGGCGGCGCGCACCATACCGTCTTCAGCCATGCGCTGAACCTCGACGATATGCGCCAGTTCGCCGAGCTGAATGATATCGAGCTGACCGTCATCGACAACGATACCCGTCTGCCGGCCTTCAAAGACGCGCTGCGCTGGAATGAAGTCTATTACGGTTCAAAACGCTAAAAGGTCGTCCCCTCACCCTACCCCTTTCCCCGCCGGGGAGAGGGTACCGGCCGGGCGCGATGCCGCCTTCCTCCCTCTCCCGCCGGGAGAGGGCCGGGGTGAGGGATACCCGACTCGCCTGCTATTCGGAGCACACTATGTTAGAAGATCTTAAACGCCAGGTTCTGGAAGCCAACTTAGCGCTGCCGCAGCATAATCTGGTGACCTTAACCTGGGGCAACGTCAGCGCCGTCGACCGCGACCAGGGCGTTCTGGTTATCAAACCCTCCGGCGTGGATTATCGCGTAATGACCGCCGACGATATGGTGGTGGTCAGTCTGGAGAGCGGCGAAGTGGTGGAGGGTAAGAAGAAGCCCTCGTCGGATACCCCGACCCATCGCCTGCTGTATCAGGCTTTCCCGACGCTGGGCGGCATTGTGCATACCCATTCGCGCCACGCCACCATCTGGGCGCAGGCCGGGCAAGCTATTCCGGCGACCGGCACCACCCACGCCGACTATTTCTATGGTCCAGTGCCCTGCACCCGGCTGATGACCGATGCGGAGATCAATGGCGAGTACGAATGGGAAACCGGCAAGGTGATTGTTGAAACCTTCCGCCAGCGCGAGATCGACCCGGCGCAGATGCCTGGCGTGCTGGTTCATTCCCACGGCCCGTTCGCGTGGGGTAAAAATGCCGAAGACGCGGTGCATAACGCCATCGTGCTGGAAGAGATCGCGTATATGGGCATCTTCTGCCGCCAGCTGGCGCCGCAGCTGCCGGATATGCAGCAGACCCTGCTGGATAAGCACTATCTGCGTAAGCACGGGGCTAAAGCCTACTACGGCCAATAATCACCCTGCTCGCGCTGCGCCTGGCAGGGCTACGGCTCCGCCGCGTCGGGTAGCCCGGATAAGCGCGCAAGCCGAAATCCGGCGCCACCTTAGCGCCGAGTACCTGTATAAAACCCCAGCACCCACTGAGAAACCAGGCTATAATCAGGCCTGGTTTTTTATCGTTGAGAGCACCCGTGACCCAGCCACGAGCAGGTTTTTTACTCACCCGTCACTGGCGGGACACTCCGCAAGGCACCGAGCTGTCCTTCTGGCTGGCCACCGACGACGGCCCGCTGCAGGTCACGCTGCCGCCGCAGGAGTCCGTCGCCTTTATCCCCGCCGCGCAGCGGGCGCAGGCTGAGCGACTGCTGCAGGGTGAGAAAGGCTTCCGCTTCGCCCCGCTGGCCCTGAAAGATTTCCACCGCCAGCCGGTGGTCGGCCTCTACTGCCGCGCCCATCGTCAATTGATGCGTCTGGAGAAGATGCTCCGCGACAGCGGCGTCACCCTCTATGAGGGCGATATCCGTCCGCCGGAGCGCTACCTGATGGAGCGCTTTATTACCGCCCCGGTGTGGGTGGAAGGCGAAACGCGTGGCCCGCATCTGGTCAACGCGCGCATGAAACCCCATCCTGACTATCGCCCGCCGCTGAAATGGGTGTCGCTGGATATCGAAACCAGCCGTCACGGCGAGCTGTACTGCATCGGCCTGGAAGGCTGCGGTCAGCGGGTGGTCTACATGCTGGGCCCCGAACCGGAAACGCCGCCAGACGTCGATTTCGATCTGGTCTACGTCGCCAGTCGCCCCCTGCTGCTGGAAAAGCTCAACGCCTGGTTTGCCGATCACGATCCCGACGTGCTGATCGGCTGGAACGTGGTGCAGTTTGATCTGCGCGTCCTGCAAAAGCATGCCGAACGCTATCGTATCCCGCTGCGGCTCGGCCGCGGCAACAGCGAGCTGGAGTGGCGCGAGCACGGCTTTAAGAACGGCGTCTTCTTCGCCCAGGCCAACGGCCGGCTGATTATCGACGGTATCGAGGCGCTGAAATCGGCGTTCTGGAATTTCTCCTCCTTTTCGCTGGAGGCGGTGGCGCGCGAGCTGTTGGGCGAAGGCAAAGCCATCGACAACCCGTGGGATCGGATGGACGAGATCGATCGCCGCTTCCATGACGATAAACCGGCGCTGGCCATCTATAACCTACAGGACTGCGAGCTGGTGACGCGGATCTTCCACAAAACGGAGATCATGCCGTTTCTGCTCGAACGAGCGACGGTCAACGGCCTGCCCGCCGATCGCCACGGCGGCTCGGTCGCCGCCTTCAGCCACCTCTATTTTCCGCGCATGCACCGCCTGGGCTACGTGGCGCCGAACCTCGGCGACGTGCCGCCGCAGGCGAGCCCCGGCGGATATGTGATGGACTCCCGCCCCGGCCTGTATGACTCGGTGCTGGTCCTGGACTACAAGAGCCTGTATCCGTCGATCATTCGCACCTTTTTAATCGATCCGGTCGGCCTGGTGGAGGGTCTGGCGCAGCCCGATGACCAGCACAGCATTGAGGGCTTCCTCGGCGCCCGCTTCTCGCGAGACAAGCACTGCCTGCCGGGGATTGTCAGCCAGATCTGGCATGGCCGCGATGAAGCCAAGCGCCGGCACAATAAGCCGCTCTCCCAGGCGCTGAAGATCATCATGAACGCCTTTTACGGCGTACTGGGCACCAGCGCCTGCCGCTTCTTCGACCCGCGTCTCGCCTCGTCGATCACCATGCGCGGCCACGCGATCATGCGTCAGACCAAAGCGTTAATTGAAGCCAAAGGCTATGACGTTATCTACGGCGATACCGACTCCACTTTCGTCTGGCTTAAGCGCCCGCACAGCGAAGCGCAGGCGGCGGAGATTGGCCGGACGCTGGTGAACGATGTCAACGCCTGGTGGGCGCAAGAGCTTGGCAAAAGCCAGCTTACCAGCGCCCTGGAGCTGGAATACGAAACCCACTTCTGCCGTTTTCTGATGCCGACGATCCGCGGCGCCGATACCGGCAGCAAGAAGCGTTACGCCGGCATGATTCAGGAGGGCGACGGCCAGCGCATGGTTTTCAAAGGGCTGGAAACGGTGCGCACCGACTGGACGCCGCTGGCTCAGCAGTTTCAGCAGGAGCTGTACCTGCGCATCTTCCGCAACCAGCCGTATCAGGATTATGTGCGGGAGACTATCGCCAGGCTGATGAACGGCGAGCTCGATGAGCAGCTGGTTTATCGCAAACGCCTGCGCCGGCCGCTGGCGGAGTATCAGCGCAACGTGCCGCCTCATGTGCGCGCCGCGAGGCTTGCCGATGAGCACAACCTGAAGCGGGGTCGGGCGCAGCAGTATCAGCAGCGCGGCACCATCAAATACGTCTGGACCACCGGCGGCCCGGAACCGGTGGATTATCAACAATCGCCGCTCGATTACGACCACTATTTGTCAAAGCAGCTGCAGCCGGTGGCGGAAGGGATCCTGCCCTTCGTCAACGACGACTTTGCTACAATAGTGACAGGACAGCTGGGGCTATTTTGATTTTTTCACACCCATTCCGCGGGCGCAGAAGCCTGAAAATGAACCGTGAGGAGGACGTGACGAACGTTCTGCCATCCAGTAATATAGCGCCCTTTCCATTCCTGGCCCCAATTTTGACGCATCTCCGGTTGTACATGGGGATGATCAACTATTGCCTGCAATTAAAGAACTAAAGAGCCGAACATATATGCCTTTTACACTTGGTCAACGCTGGATTAGCGACACAGAGAGCGAACTAGGATTAGGGACGGTGGTAGCGCTGGATGCGCGCATGGTCACTCTCCTCTTCCCCGCCATCGGCGAAAACCGTCTGTACTCACGCAACGATTCCCCGATCACTCGCGTGATGTTTAACCCGGGCGACACCATTACCAGCCACGAAGGCTGGCAGCTCCACGTTGACAAAGTGCATGAAGAGAACGGGCTGCTGTCCTACACCGGCACCCGCCTCGATACCCAGGAAGCGAACGTCACCCTGCGTGAAGTGCTGCTCGACAGCAAACTGGTGTTCAGCAAGCCGCAGGACCGCCTGTTCGCCGGCCAAATCGACCGCATGGACCGCTTTGCCCTGCGCTACCGCGCGCGCAAGTTCCAGAGCGAGCAGTACCGCATGCCCTGGAGCGGCCTGCGCGGCCAGCGCACCAGCCTGATCCCGCATCAGCTGAACATCGCCCACGACGTGGGTCGTCGTCACGCTCCGCGCGTCCTGCTGGCCGATGAAGTGGGCTTAGGTAAAACCATCGAAGCCGGGATGATCCTGCACCAGCAGCTGCTCTCCGGCGCCGCCGAGCGCGTACTGATTGTGGTCCCGGAAACCCTTCAGCACCAGTGGCTGGTGGAGATGCTGCGCCGCTTCAACCTGCGCTTCTCGCTGTTTGACGACGAGCGCTACGCCGAAGCGCAGCATGATGCCTATAACCCGTTTGAAACCGAACAGCTGGTGATCTGCTCTTTAGATTTCGTGCGCCGCAGCAAGCAGCGTCTGGAGCATCTGTGCGACGCCGAGTGGGACCTGATGGTGGTCGATGAAGCGCACCACCTGGTGTGGAGCGAAGAGGCGCCGAGCCGCGAATATCAAGCCATTGAACAGCTGGCCGAGCGCGTGCCGGGCATTCTGCTGCTGACCGCGACGCCGGAACAGCTGGGGATGGAGAGCCACTTTGCGCGCCTGCGCCTGCTGGATCCGAACCGCTTCCACGATTTCGCGCAGTTTGTCGAAGAACAGCAGAACTACCGTCCGGTGGCCGACGCCGTCGCCCTGCTGCTGGCGGGCAACAAGCTGAGCGATAGCGAACTCAATACCCTCGGCGATCTGATCGGCGAGCAGGATATCGAGCCGCTGCTGCAGGCCGCCAACAGCGATCGCGAAGACGCCCAGGCCGCGCGCCAGGAGCTGGTCTCGATGCTGATGGACCGCCACGGCACCAGCCGCGTGCTGTTCCGTAACACCCGTAACGGCGTCAAAGGTTTCCCGAAACGCGAGCTGCACACCATTCGCCTGCCGCTGCCGACCCAGTACCAGACGGCCATCAAAGTGTCCGGCATCATGGGCGCCCGCAAAACCGCGGAGGAGCGCGCGCGCGACATGCTCTATCCGGAGCAGATCTATCAGGAATTTGAAGGCGATACCGGCACCTGGTGGAACTTCGACCCGCGCGTCGAGTGGCTGATGGGCTACCTGACCAGCCACCGTTCGCAGAAGGTGCTGGTGATCTGCGCCAAGGCCGCCACCGCGCTGCAGCTGGAGCAGGTGCTGCGCGAGCGCGAAGGTATCCGCGCCGCCGT
Organism: Klebsiella sp. GB_Kp056; assembly: GCF_040064755.1. Classification (NCBI taxonomy): domain Bacteria; kingdom Pseudomonadati; phylum Pseudomonadota; class Gammaproteobacteria; order Enterobacterales; family Enterobacteriaceae; genus Klebsiella; species Klebsiella sp. GB_Kp056. Next base: position 88,296 of record NZ_JBEAJA010000060.1, read on the forward strand.
GTTCCATGAAGGAATGTCGATTATCGAACGCGACCGCGCCGCGGCGTGGTTTGCCGAAGAAGACACCGGCGCCCAGGTGCTGCTGTGCTCTGAGATCGGTTCCGAAGGACGCAACTTCCAGTTCGCCAGCAATCTGGTGATGTTCGATCTGCCGTTTAACCCGGATCTGCTGGAGCAGCGTATCGGCCGCCTCGACCGTATCGGCCAGGCGCACGATATCCAGATCCACGTCCCGTACCTGGAAAAGACCGCGCAGTCGGTGCTGGTGCGCTGGTACCACGAAGGTCTCGACGCCTTCGAGCATACCTGCCCGACCGGACGGACCGTCTACGACAGCGTCCATGACGAGCTGATCAACTACCTTGCGGCGCCGGAATCCACCGACGGCTTTGACGATCTGATCAAGTCCTGCCGCCAGCAGCATGACGCCCTGAAAGCGCAGCTGGAGCAGGGCCGCGACCGTCTGCTGGAGATCCACTCCAACGGCGGCGAGAAAGCTCAGGCCCTGGCGGAGAGCATCGAAGAGCAGGATGACGACACCAGCCTGATCGCCTTCTCGATGAACCTGTTCGATATCGTCGGCATCAACCAGGACGACCGCGGCGAAAACCTGATCGTCCTCACCCCTTCCGACCATATGCTGGTCCCGGACTTCCCGGGTCTGCCGGAGGACGGCTGCACCATCACCTTCGAGCGTGACGTGGCGCTGTCCCGTGAAGACGCGCAGTTCATCACCTGGGAGCACCCGCTGATCCGCAACGGCCTCGACCTGATCCTCTCCGGCGATACCGGCAGCAGCACCATTTCCCTGCTGAAGAACAAGGCGCTGCCGGTCGGCACTCTGCTGCTGGAGCTGATCTACGTGGTCGAAGCGCAGGCGCCGAAGCAGCTGCAGCTCAACCGCTTCCTGCCGGCGACCCCGGTTCGCATGCTGCTGGATAAAAACGGCAACAACCTCGCCGGCCAGGTGGAGTTTGAAAGCTTCAACCGCCAGCTGAGCGCGGTCAATCGCCACACCGGCAGCAAGCTGGTCAACGCGGTTCAACAGGACGTTCACGCCATTCTGCAGCAGGGCGAAGCGCAGATCGCCAAGGCGGCGCAGGGGCTGATCGACGCGGCGCGTAGCGAAGCCGACGATAAGCTGACGGCGGAGCTCTCCCGTCTGGAAGCGCTGAAGGCGGTCAACCCGAACATCCGTGACGACGAACTGGCGGCGATTGAAAGTAACCGCCAGCAGGTGCTGGAGGCGCTGGGACAGGCCGGATGGCGTCTGGACGCGCTGCGTCTGATCGTCGTCACTCACCAGTAACGGAACGCAAAATGGCGATGGAAAACTACAATCCGCCGCAGGATCCCTGGCTGGTGATCCTGTATCAGGATGAGCACATCATGGTGGTCAACAAGCCGAGCGGCTTGTTGTCCGTGCCGGGTCGTCTTGATGAACATAAAGACAGCGTGATGACGCGCATTCAGCGCGACTTCCCGCAGGCCGAATCGGTGCATCGCCTTGATATGGCCACCAGCGGCGTGATTGTGGTGGCGCTGAATAAGGCGGCGGAACGCGAACTGAAGCGTCAGTTCCGCGAGCGCGAGCCGAAGAAGCAGTACATCGCCCGCGTCTGGGGCCATCCGCAGCCGGCGGAGGGCCTGGTGGATTTACCGCTGATTTGCGACTGGCCGAACCGGCCAAAGCAGAAGGTGTGTTATGAAACCGGCAAAGCGGCGCAGACCGAGTATGAGGTGCTGGAGTACGCGGAAGATAACACCGCCCGCGTGCGCCTGAAGCCGATTACCGGACGGTCGCACCAGCTGCGCGTGCATATGCTGGCGCTGGGGCATCCGATCCTTGGCGACCGCTTTTACGCCACGCCTGAGGCGCTGGCGATGGCCCCGCGCCTGCTGCTGCACGCCGAGACGCTCACCATTACCCACCCCGCCTACGGCAACGCGATGACCTTCCGCGCGCCGATCGACTTTTAGGACCTACCCGGCGGCGCTTTGCCGCCGGGGAATACTGACCCGTTAATCGCGGGCAAACCACGCGTCAATCATCTGCTCAACGCGGGCAACGACGAGATCGGTGTCGTGACGACGACTGCGCGCGCAGGCGTGCGCCGGCTCATCGCACAGCAGGCAGCGGCGCTGCGACTCGCCCAGCGACTGGCGTCCCACCTGACCGCTCTGCGGACAGATCACATCGATATCCCACAAGCGTCCCAGCGGATGGCTCTGCTCCAGCGTACTGCACATCGCTTTGATTTCGCTGGCCGGGTGCGCCACGCACCACAGCGCTTCAGGCCCGGTCGGCAGCCACAGCACCTGACGATCCAGCGTTTGCCAGCGGTGTTTCCACAGCAGTTGATCGCAGGCCTGGAGGGCTACGCCCATCATGTTGCGATAGCGAATGCTGTCCTTCACCGCCCCGGGGGTCACCAGGGTCAGGGAAATAACAGGCTGCTGATAATGGGCCAACCAGTCGGCCTGGCGGGCTGCACGCTGCTCTTTCGCCGCCAGCAATGCGTCGATGCTGACGCCCGCCTGGGCGGGAGTATCCACTGACATTAATTCCTCTCCTACATATGATAAATGCGACAGCGCCTGGACTGTCATGATGATGGTTGCGATAGCCGATCGCGCGCTGATTGTAACGCTAAATGCGGAGCATTTAGGATACAGAACGCAGATATTTTCGGCGTTCTGTAGCGGAAAATAGCAGGTTTATCGCTGAGCGTAGCGTTATATCACGCCAGATAGTGGCTGAGGAACAGCAACCCCAGAGAGACATTTATCGCCCCGCCAATCCGGGTAGCGATCTGCGCGAACGGCATCAGGCTCATGCGGTTGCCGGCGGTCAGGATCGCCACATCGCCGGTGCCGCCCTGCCCGCTCTGGCAACAGGAGACAATCGCCACATCGATCGGGTGCATCCCTATCTTTTTACCGACCAGGAAACCGGTCGCCACCAGCGCGGAGACGGTGCTGACGATCACCAGCAGGTTGGTGAAGGTGAAGGCGTTCACCAGCTCCTGCCACGGGGTGATCGCCACGCCGACGGCAAAGAGGATCGGGTAGGTGACCGCGGTGCGGAAGAATTTATACACCATCTGCGATCCCTCCTGCAGGCGCGGAGAAACCACATTAGCCAGCTTTAACAGCACCGCGAGAAACAGCATGCCCACCGGCGCCGGCAGACCAATCAGTTTGTGGCCGAGCATCCCCATCATATACAGCAGCACCGCCAGCAGCGCGCCGGAGGCCAGCGTCCCGACGTCGGTTTTGCCGCTCACGCCTTCGCTCTCGCCGAGGCTGCGGGTTTCATGGCTGCGGTTCGGCATCAGCTGCCCTTCGCCGGTCAGATGCGGGAAGCGCTTGCCGAGCTGGTTGAGGCAGCCGGAGATGACGATCGCCGTCAGGCTGCCGAGCATCACCATCGGCAACACCCGGCCCAGGGCCACTCCCTGCTCCATATGCATTAGCGCGGCGTAACCCATCGATAGCGGGATCGCCCCTTCTCCTACGCCGCCGGCCATGATCGGCAGCACGATAAAGAAGAACACCTGGAACGGCTCCATGCCCAAGAGCGTGCCGACGCCGATGCCCACCAGCATGCCGACCACCTCGCCGCACAGCATTGGGAAGAAGATCTTCAGGAAGCCCTGAATCAGGGTGGTGCGGTTCATACTCATGATGCTGCCGACGATAATGCAGCAGATATAGAGATAGAGGATGTTGGTGGATTTATAGAATTTGGTGGTGGATTCAACGACCACGTCCGGCAGCAGGCCGTAATGGACCAGCGCGGAAGGAATAAAAGTGGCGCAGATCGCCGCCGCGCCGAGTTTTCCCAGCACCGGCAGGCGTTTGCCAAACTCGCCGCAGGCGAAGCCAAAGAAAGCCAGCGTAGCCACCATCACCACGATATCGCTCGGCAGTTTACCGCCAAGGCAGTCGAGAGCGATCAGCCCCCCGGCCAGCAGAAACAGCGGCAGCGGGACGATCCCTACCTTCCAGTTATCCATGATGTGCCACCAGCGCTGCCTGAGCGTGGTTTTCGGCGTATTGATCGGTTCTAGGGTTGCAGAGAATGCGTTGTCTGTGGTGCTCATAAATTCAGCCCTGTCGTTATTATTCATTTTCAGCGTAAAGGGACAACGGCGTCGTTAATGTGAAGCTCCCCGAATTAAAAAAGAAGTTTTAATGGTCACTATGGTTTTTATGGTTTCTATTCGCTGATCCGCGCAGGGGTGATATATCTCTGATTTATTAACGTGGTTTTTATGGTTTTTATTTCCCGCCACGCGTTATTTCCGCCGCGACCACTGGCGGTAGCCCGCGCCTGCGCCGCTGATCACAACTTTCCCTTAACATTTACGTCACGTGACAGAAAAATGATAGAGTGCCGGTATGGTGAATACGTCGTCCGGGACCTATGAAATTATCTTTTCAATATAAGCTATTTATTTCGCTGGTCGCTTTTTTCTCAGTCCTGTTTATCGCGCTGGGTATTTATTATTACTTTGACGCCAGCCGCCAGCTTTATCAGGAAATGAGCGCCAGGGCCAAAATTCAGGCCGAAGAGATAGCCCTGATGCCAAATTTACGTCAGCAGGTCAGCCGGCATGACCCACAGGCGATTCAGGCGTTTATGCAGCAAATCGCCGCCCATAGCGACGCCAGCTTTATCGTCATCGGCGACCGCCAGGGGATGCATCTGTTTCATTCCGTCCATCCGGAGTGGGTCGGCACGCGGCTGGTCGGCGGCGACAACCAGGCGGTACTGGAGGGAAAGTCCATTACCACCATTCGCAAAGGCGGCCTTGGCGTCTCGCTGCGCAGTAAAACGCCCATCGTCGATGACGCGGGGCGGGTGATCGGCATTGTCTCCGTCGGCTACCTCACCAGCTATCTCGACAGCATTACCCTGAGCAAAGTGATCAATATTTTTATCGCCGCCGTCCTGCTGCTCACCGCCCTGTTTATCTTCTCCTGGTACTTTACCCGCAGCATCAAGAAACAGATTTTTTCGCTCGAGCCGCGGGAGATAGGCCTGCTGGTGCGCCAGCAAAAGGCGATGATGGAGTCGATCTTTGAGGGGGTGATCGTCATCGATCGCCAGCGGCGCATTGAGGTGATTAACCATGCCGCCCGCAGCCTGCTGGGACTCAGCCAGCCCGCCCGTCAGCTGCGCGGCCAGTCCATCGACAGCGTGATTTCCCCGCAGCCCTTTTTCGCCAGCGGCGACATGCTTGAGCGCGACACCCATGATGAACTGTGCCGCTTCAACCAGTTGACCGTGCTCGCCAGTCGGGTACGCATTATGCTGGAGAATACCCTGCAGGGCTGGGTGATTACCTTCCGTGACCGCAATGAAATCAATGCCCTCACCGCCCAGCTGAGCCAGGTGAAGCGCTATGTCGACAATCTTCGCATCATGCGCCACGAGCAGCTCAACCGGATGACCACCCTCTCCGGCCTGCTGCATATGGGCCATTATGACGAAGCGATCCGCTATATTCAGGCCCAGTCGGAGCATGCTCAGGAGCTACTGGACTTTATCTCCTCGCACTTCCACTCGCCGACGCTGTGCGGTCTGCTGCTCGGCAAAGCCACCCGCGCCCGCGAAAAAGGCGTGGCGCTGAGCTTCGACCCGGCCTGCCGCATTGACCGTCCGCTGCCGTCGCTGATGGAATCCGAACTGATCTCCATCATCGGCAACCTGCTGGATAACGCCATCGAAGCCACGCAGCGCGCCGAGCTTCCGCATGAGCCGGTGGAAGTCCTGATCCAGCTCAACGCCCGGGAGCTGATTATCGAAGTGGCCGACCGCGGCGTCGGCATCCGCCCCGATATCCGCGAGCGCATTTTTGAACGCGGCATCACCACCAAAACCCGTGGCGATCACGGCATTGGTCTGTATCTTATTGAACATTATGTCACTCAGGCGGGCGGCACCATCGAAGTCGCCGATAACGCGCCGCGGGGAACGATCTTCACCCTGTTTATCCCGGCCGACGCGCCCGCCTGTCCGCAACCGGAGGCCCACGATGCATCATGACCTGGTCGATGTGCTAATCATTGAAGATGAGAGCGAGCTGGCGCGCCTGCACGCCGAGCTTGTGCAGAAACACCCGCGCCTGCGGCTGGCGGGAATGGCGGCCTCCCTCGCTCAGGCCCGTCAGTTGCTCCACGCCACGCCGCCGCAGCTGGTGCTGCTGGATAACTATTTGCCGGACGGCAAAGGGGTGACGCTGATGACCGACCCGGCGCTGGCGACCAGCCAATGCTCGGTGATCTTTATCACCGCCGCCAGCGATATGGAAACCTGCAGCCAGGCCATCCGCAACGGCGCCTTCGACTATATTCTTAAGCCGGTATCATGGAAGCGGCTGAGCCAGTCGCTGGAGCGTTTTATCCAGTTCTACGATCAGCAGCGGGAGTGGAAAATCGTCGATCAGCAGAACGTCGATTCCCTCTATCAACTGCAGGCGAAGAACTACCGTATGGATAGTGGCAGCAAAGGGATTGAAGAGAAAACGCTGGCGCTGGTGCAGGGTCTGTTTAGCGGCCGGGAAGCGCACTGCTTTTCCGTTGATGAGGTGGTCAGCGCCGCCGGGCTCAGCAAAACCACCGCCCGCCGCTATCTTGAACACGGCGTTGAGACCGGTTTTCTGGAGGTGGAGATGCTGTACGGAAAAATCGGCCATCCGCGGCGGCTGTATCGCCGCGCACAGGCCAAACGCTAACCCCCTCGCCGGGCGGGAGGGGCTGGAAAACTCAGAAGCCGCGCTGCTCTTTAATCAGCTCCCAGGCCTTCTGGATCTCCTGGGCTTTCTGTTTGGCCATCTCCATCATCTCCGGCGGCAGCCCTTTCGCCACCAGCTTGTCCGGATGGTGCTCGTTCATCAGCTTACGATAGGCGCGCTTCACCGTCGCCGCGTCGTCAGTCGGTTTCACCCCCAGCACGTTGCAGGCGTCCTCCAGCGTTGGACCGCGCTGCGCCTGCTGCCAGCCGGCGTTGCCGCCGTGCTGACCATAAGATTGCTGCTGCGAACCGCCGCCGAACTGGGCGCCGCCCTGCATCATTCGCAGGAATTGATCGAACTGGGCGCGGGAGATGCCAAGCTCATCGGCGATGACGAACAGCACTTCACGTTCGTTAGGGTGCAGTTCGCCGTCAGCGAACGCCGCCTGCAGCTGAATTTCCAGAAACATCCGAATCAGATCGAAGCGGCCAAAGCAGACGCTGCGCAGCTGGCGCATCTTCTCGCGCAGCGGATAATTGTCGGCCTTGCCGTCGCGAAATGCCTGCTGCGCCGCGGTGCGCGAAGCGCCGTGCAGATTCATGCGATCCATCAGCACATTGGCGACGTGAATATCCGCTTCGGTAACGCGGCCCTTGGACTTGGTCAGATGACCCATCACTTCAAAGGTGGTGGAAAAGAAGAGCGCCTGACGCTCCTGCTGATTGGCGAAGAGATTCAACCGGCGGCTGCGCGCCCGGTCAAACATATGGCCGACCAGGAAGCCGAGCACCACGCCCCAGAACCCACCGCCCATCAGCAAAGCCACTGCCACGCCAATCACTTTACCCAAATACTGCATAGACTCCCCAACTGTTTGTCGCCGTTAAGCACGAATATGACCGCACGTTACCCGGCACTCGCGCCTCGGTCAATTGTGGGACATAGCCTATAATTTGCTTTATCATACTCGTCATTCAACAGGGTGCCTAACGCTCGGGCTCGAAACGGGCAGGATTAACACTAGCGTGATAAAGTTGAGTAAGTTAGGCTCTGACCGTTTGCAAGCCGCTGCCACAAGATGATGGAACAATAAATACAACGTATGAAAAAACGTATTCCCAGCCTCCTGGCTACGATGATTGCCAGCGCCTTGTATAGCCAACAAGGCCTCGCTGCCGATCTCGCAACGCAATGTATGCTTGGCGTGCCAAGCTATGATCGTCCGCTCGTGGAAGGTCGGCCTGGCGATCTGCCGGTGACGATTAACGCCGATCATGCGAAGGGCAACTACCCGGACAACGCCGTCTTTACCGGTAACGTCGATATTAACCAGGGGAATAGCCGCCTCCGCGCCGACGAAGTTCAGCTGCATCAGCAGCAGGCCGCGGGCCAGGCGCAGCCGGTGCGCACGGTGGACGCGCTGGGCAACGTGCACTACGACGATAACCAGGTGATCCTCAAAGGGCCAAAAGCCTGGTCGAATCTGAATACCAAAGATACCAACGTCTGGCAGGGCGATTATCAAATGGTCGGACGCCAGGGACGCGGCACCGCTGACCTGATGAAACAGCGCGGCGAAAACCGCTATACCATTCTGGAAAACGGCAGCTTTACCTCCTGTCTCCCGGGCTCCGACACCTGGAGCGTCGTGGGTAGCGAAGTCATCCACGATCGCGAAGAGCAAGTTGCCGAGATCTGGAACGCCCGCTTCAAGCTTGGCTCCGTGCCGATTTTCTATAGCCCCTACCTGCAACTGCCGGTGGGCGATAAGCGTCGTTCAGGCTTCCTGATCCCGAACGCGAAATACAGCACCAAAAACGGCGTGGAATTCTCCCTGCCGTATTACTGGAACATCGCGCCAAACTTCGATGCCACTATCACCCCGCACTATATGAACAAGCGCGGCGGCGTGATGTGGGAAAACGAATTCCGCTATCTGACCCAGCTCGGCAGCGGCTTAACGGAGTTTGACTACCTGCCGTCGGATAAAGTCTACGAAGACGACCACTCCAGCGACAGCAACAGCCGCCGCTGGCTGTTCTACTGGAACCACTCCGGGGTTATCGATCAGGTGTGGCGTCTGAACGCTGACTACACCAAGGTCAGCGATCCTGACTACTTCAACGATTTCAGCTCGAAGTATGGTTCCAGTACCGACGGCTATGCGACGCAGAAATTCAGCGCCGGGTATGTCAATCAGAACTTTGACGCCACGGTCTCAACCAAGCAGTTCCAGGTCTTCGATCGGGAGTCGAGCAACTCCTACTCGGCTGAGCCGCAGCTCGACATCAACTACTACCAGAACGATGTCGGTCCGTTCGATACCCATCTGTACGGCCAGGTCGCCCATTTTGTTAACTCGAACAACAACATGCCGGAAGCGACCCGCGTTCACTTCGAACCGACGATCAACCTGCCGCTGTCCAACGGCTGGGGGAGTCTGAATACCGAAGCCAAGCTGCTGGCGACCCACTACCAGCAGAGCAATCTTGATAAGTACAACGCCGCCAACGGTACGGACTACAAAGAGTCCGTTAGCCGCGTGATGCCGCAGTTTAAAATCGACGGCAAAATGGTCTTTGAGCGCGACCTGCAGGAGGGATTCACCCAAACGCTGGAACCGCGCATGCAGTATCTGTACGTGCCGTACCGCGATCAGAGTGAAATCGGCAGCTACGACTCTACGCTGTTGCAGTCGGACTACACCGGCCTGTTCCGCGACCGTACCTATAGCGGTCTGGACCGCATCGCGTCGGCCAATCAGGTCACTACCGGTATCACCTCGCGCGTGTATGACGCCGCCGCGGTGGAACGTTTTAACATTTCCGTTGGTCAAATCTACTATTTCACCGAGTCACGCACCGGTGATGACAACATCAACTGGGAGAACAACGACACCACGGGTTCACTGGTATGGGCCGGCGACACCTACTGGCGCATTGCCGATAACTGGGGTCTGCGCGGCGGGATCCAGTACGATACGCGTCTGGATAACGTCGCAACCGGCAACGGCACCATTGAATACCGTCGCGATGAAAACCGCTTAGTCCAGCTTAACTATCGTTACGCCAGCCCGGAATATATTCAGGCCACGCTGCCGTCATATTCCACTGCGGCGCAATATAAAGAGGGTATCTCGCAGGTGGGGATGACCGCCAGCTGGCCGATCGTCGATCGCTGGTCCGTGGTCGGGGCCTACTACTACGATACCAATACCCGGAAAGCAGCAAACCAGATGTTGGGTGTCCAGTATAACTCCTGCTGCTACGCCATCCGTCTTGGCTACGAACGTAAAGTCAACGGTTGGGATAGCAACAACAATGGCGGCGAGAGCAAATACGACAACACCTTCGGAATCAATATCGAATTGCGCGGTCTGAGCTCTAATTACGGCCTCGGCACCCAGCAGATGCTGCGTTCGAACATTTTACCGTACCAGAGCTCCCTGTGATGCGGCTGGTTTACAACATCATCCGCATTTGCGGTTAATCGAAATGGAAAAAGTATGAAGAACTGGAAAACGCTGCTTCTCGGTATCGCCATGATCGCGAATACCAGTTTCGCTGCCCCCCAGGTGGTCGATAAAGTAGCGGCCGTCGTCAATAATGGCGTCGTACTGGAAAGCGACGTCGATGGTTTGATGCAATCGGTTAAGCTCAATGCTGGTCAGGCTGGCCAACAGCTACCGGATGACGCGACCCTGCGCCATCAGATCCTCGAAAGACTGATCATGGACCAGATCGTGTTACAGATGGGGCAGAAGATGGGCGTGAAGGTCTCTGACGACCAGCTCGATCAGGCCATCGCCAACATTGCCAAACAAAACAATATGACCATGGATCAGATGCGCAGCCGTCTGGCCTATGAAGGCATCAACTACAACACCTACCGTAACCAGATCCGTAAAGAGATGCTGATTTCGGAAGTGCGTAACAATGAAGTGCGTCGTCGCATCACCGTGCTGCCGCAGGAAGTGGAAGCGCTGGCCAAACAGATCGGCGACCAGAACGACGCCAGCACCGAGCTTAACCTGAGCCACATCCTGCTCCCGCTGCCGGAGAACCCGACCTCTGATGAAGTCGCCGCGGCTCAGGAGCAAGCGAATTCCATCGTTGAGCAAGCGCGCAACGGCGCCAACTTCGGTAAACTGGCGATCACCTATTCCGCCGACCAACAGGCGCTGAAGGGCGGCCAGATGGGTTGGGGTCGTATCCAGGAGCTGCCGGGCATTTTCGCCCAGGCGTTAAGCACCGCGAAGAAAGGGGATATCGTCGGTCCGATCCGTTCCGGCGTCGGCTTCCATATTCTGAAAGTGAATGACCTGCGCGGCGGGACCCAGAACATCTCCGTCACCGAAGTGCATGCCCGTCATATTCTGCTGAAGCCATCGCCAATCATGAACGATGCGCAGGCTCAGGCTAAGCTGGAGCAGATTGCCGCCGACATTAAGAGCGGGAAAACCACCTTCGCTAAAGCGGCGAAAGCGTATTCTGAAGATCCAGGCTCGGCGAACCAGGGCGGTGATTTAGGCTGGGCCACGCCGGATATCTTCGACCCGGCGTTCCGCGATGCGCTGATGCGTCTGAACAAAGGGCAGACCAGCGGACCGGTGCACTCCTCCTTCGGCTGGCATCTGATCGAACTGCTGGATAGCCGTCAGGTCGACAGAACCGACGCCGCGCAGAAAGATCGTGCTTACCGTATGCTGATGAACCGCAAATTCTCTGAAGAAGCGGCAACCTGGATGCAGGAACAGCGCGCCAGTGCGTATGTTAAAATTCTGAGCAACTAATATCGATGCCTGAAACCCGTAAAGTTGTTATCACTCCCGGCGAACCCGCCGGGATTGGCCCTGACCTGGTCGTGCAGCTTGCCCAGCGCGACTGGCCAGTTGAGCTGGTGATCTGCGCCGATGGCGCCCTGTTAACTGACCGAGCCCAGAGGCTCGGTCTTCCTTTATCTCTCCTGCCATACGATGCTGCGCAACCGCCCGTTCCGCAGCGTGCCGGTACGCTGACGCTGCTTAACGTACCGCTGAGCGTCCCGGCGGAGCCCGGCGTGCTGAACGTACAAAACGGCGCCTACGTAGTCGAGACGCTGGCGCGCGCCTGCGACGGCTGCCTGAGCGGCGAATTTGCGGCGTTAGTGACCGGCCCGGTGCACAAAGGCAACATCAACGACGCCGGCATCGCCTTCACCGGTCATACCGAGTTCTTCGAAGAGCGCGCGCAGGCCAGCAAAGTGGTGATGATGCTGGCGACCGAGGAGCTGCGGGTGGCGCTGGTGACGACCCATCTGCCGTTGAAAGCCATCAGCGAGGCGATAACGCCCGACCTGCTGCGCGAGATCATCACGATTCTCGATCACGACCTGCGCACGAAATTTGGCATTGCCCAGCCGCATGTGCTGGTTTGCGGGCTTAACCCGCACGCTGGCGAAGGCGGTCATATGGGAACGGAAGAGATAGACACCATCATTCCGGTGCTGGAAGAGATGCGCGCGAAGGGGATGCACCTCAGCGGTCCGCTGCCGGCTGACACCCTTTTTCAGCCCAAATACCTTGACCATGCCGATGCGGTACTCGCGATGTACCACGATCAGGGCCTGCCCGTGCTAAAATACCAGGGCTTTGGCCGCGGCGTGAATATTACGCTCGGTTTACCTTTTATTCGTACCTCCGTCGACCACGGCACCGCGCTGGAATTAGCGGGCCAGGGAACAGCGGACGTCGGCAGTTTTATCACGGCGCTTAATCTCGCCATCAAAATGATTGTTAATACCCAATGAATAATCGAGTCCATCAGGGCCATTTAGCCCGTAAACGCTTCGGGCAGAACTTCCTCAACGATCAGTTTGTGATCGACAGCATCGTCTCGGCGATTAATCCGCAGAAAGGCCAGGCGATGGTTGAAATCGGCCCCGGTCTCGCCGCGCTGACCGAGCCGGTCGGTGAACGCCTTGACCAGCTGACCGTTATCGAGCTGGACCGCGATCTGGCTGCCCGCCTGCAGACGCATCCGTTCCTCGGGCCGAAGCTGACCATCTATCAGCAGGATGCGATGACCATGAACTTCGGCGAACTGGCGGAGAAAATGGGTCAGCCGCTGCGCGTCTTCGGCAACCTGCCGTACAATATTTCGACCCCGCTGATGTTCCATCTGTTCAGCTATACTGATGCCATTGCCGATATGCACTTTATGCTGCAGAAGGAAGTGGTGAATCGTCTGGTTGCCGGACCGAACAGTAAGGCGTATGGTCGGTTAAGCGTGATGGCGCAATATTATTGCCAGGTGATCCCGGTACTCGAAGTGCCGCCGAGCGCGTTTACCCCGCCGCCTAAGGTCGATTCCGCGGTGGTCCGCCTGGTGCCGCACAGCACGATGCCATATCCGGTCAAAGAGATCCGGGTGCTGAGCCGTATCACCACCGAAGCGTTCAACCAGCGCCGCAAGACCATCCGCAACAGTCTCGGCAATCTGTTCAGCGTGGACGTGCTGACCGAGCTGGGCATCGACCCGGCCATGCGTGCAGAAAATATTTCCGTGGCGCAGTACTGCCAGATGGCCAACTGGCTGTCTGACAATCTGCCATCGAAGGAGAGCTAACCATGATCAATTCGCCTCGTGTTTGCGTTCAGGTGCAAAGCGTCTATATCGAATCGCAGTCTTCTCCGGAAGAAGAGCGCTACGTCTTCGCTTATACCGTCACCATTCGCAATCTGGGGCGGAGTCAGGTTCAGCTGCTTGGCCGCTACTGGCTCATCACTAACGGCCACGGTCGTGAGACTGAAGTTCAGGGTGAAGGGGTGGTCGGCGAGCAACCGCATATTCCCGCCGGCGGTGAATATCAATATACCAGCGGCGCGGTCATTGAAACGCCGCTGGGAACCATGCAGGGTCATTATGAGATGATCGATATCGACGGCGCGCCGTTCCGTATCGAGATCCCTGTTTTCCGTCTCGCAGTTCCAACGCTCATTCATTAAAACAATGTCAACATACCTTATTGGCGACGTTCACGGTTGCTACGATGAACTGATCGCATTATTAGCGCAGGTTGAATTCGACCCGGCGATCGATACGCTGTGGCTGACCGGCGATCTGGTGGCCCGTGGCCCGGGGTCGCTGGAGGTTCTGCGCTATGTCAAATCTCTGGGCGACAGCGTGCGACTGGTGCTGGGCAATCATGATTTACACCTGCTGGCGGTCTTCGCCGGCATCAGCCGCAACAAGCCGAAGGATCGTCTGAAATCACTGCTGGAAGCGCCGGATGCCGATGAGCTCCTCAACTGGCTGCGTCGTCAGCCGCTGCTCCAGGTGGACGAAGAGAAAAAGCTGGTGATGGCCCACGCCGGCATCACCCCGCAGTGGGATCTGGAGACTGCCCAGCAGTGCGCGCGCGATGTAGAAGCGGTGCTCTCCAGCGACTCCTACCCTTTCTTCCTCGATGCCATGTACGGCGACATGCCGAATCACTGGAGCAACGAGCTGAGCGGCCTGGCGCGCCTGCGCTTTATCTCTAACGCCTTCACCCGCATGCGCTACTGCTTCCCGAACGGCCAGCTGGATATGTACTCGAAAGAAGCGCCCGAGGACGCCCCGGCGCCGCTGAAGCCGTGGTTTGCCATTCCGGGACCGGTCAGCAGTGCCTACAGCATTGCCTTTGGCCACTGGGCGTCGCTGGAGGGACGCGGTACGCCGGAGGGCATTTACGCGCTGGATACCGGCTGCTGCTGGGGGGGGGAACTCACCTGCCTGCGCTGGGAGGATAAGCAGTACTTTACCCAGCCGTCGAACCGGCAGAAAAGCCTCGACGAAGGCGAAGCCGTCGCGTCCTGAAGAAACAGGCGCCGGCCCCCCAGGCCCGCGCAAGCGCAGCGCCGCCGGGCAAGAACTGCGGGCGCGGAGCCACGTTTGTGTCGGGTGGCGGCTAACGCCTTACCCGACCTACGTACGTGCCATTTGTCACCCCGGGCAGCGCTCCGGAAAAACGCCCCCCGCGACGGGAAACCTGGCGTAGAAAAAATAGTGGCAGCGGCATCCGCGCTGAAATCACGCCAAAGAAAACCCCGGTCACGCCAGACGCGACCGGGGTTTTTTCATTGCTATCCTTCCCGCTTAACGGCGTTCGAGGATCTCAAAGCAGTAGCTGTGAGAGTTCTGCGCGTCGGCGTCATGAAACTCGCTGAACACCGATTCCCACTGGTCCGGATCGTAATCCGGGAAATGGGTATCGCCTTCCACTTCCGCATCGATATGGGTCAGATAGAGCTTCTGCGCCTTCGGCAGGAACTGCTCATAAACCCGACCACCGCCGATCACCATGATCTCTTCCACATCGCCGCAGGCGGCAATCGCTTCGTCAACGGAGGAGACCCACTGCACGCGATCGTCGCTGCCTGGATTGCTGCTGATCACGATATTTTTACGCCCCGGCAACGGGCGCCCAATGGATTCCCAGGTCAGACGCCCCATCACTACTGGCTTATTTAATGTGTTGCGTTTGAACCAGGCGAGATCGGCAGGCAGGTTCCATGGCATGGCGTTTTCCATACCAATGACGCGATCTACCGCTAACGCCGCAATCAGACTGATCATTCATTCATTCCTGAGTACAAAAAATTGTCGCCACTATACGGAAAGCGTACAACTTCGTCGACTGGCCGGAGGGTAAAGAATAAGAAAATTTTCTGATTTGCTGGCAAGCCCACGTTCGTGCCGTGGGCCGCCAGAACAGGATCCAAACGAAAACAAAATGTTACTGATTAACGTCAGGCGGAGGGCTTATTTTCCGGCTCATCGGCGATATCCCCGGTGTGCCTGCCCTCTTCCGTCCCCTGCCAGCCGTGACGCTGCACCAGCGACAGATGATGACGATCTTCGTTGATGATGCCGGTCAGCATATCGCTGGTCCGCTTGAAGACCGCCACCCGCGACGCCGCATCGTTTTCCGCCATCGCTACCATCTCTTCGACCATCTGCAGGTTGAAGCGACGGAACAGATCGGCCCGCTCGCGCGCTTCATACGCGCCGAGCCCCAGCGCCTCCAGCGTCATCCGGCCGGATTTCAGCGCCGCCTCGAAGGTTTCACGCTCCGGGGCTTCGACGCCAGCCTGACGCAGTTGGATATAGTGATCGACATCGCGGGCGCGGGAGATAATCTGCAGATGCGGAAAATGCTCTTTTACCCTCGCCACCAGCTCCAGGCTGACGTGCGGATCGTCAATGGCATTGATCAACACCTCCGCCTTTTCGGCGCCAGCCGACTCCAGCAGATCGACCCGGGTGGCATCGCCGTAGAAGACCTTCATATCAAATTTGCGCAGGGTATCGACATGGTCCGGGTCGTGATCGAGGATCACCATCTTCACCCCGCTGGAGAGCAGCAGTCGCCCGGCGATCTGCCCGAAGCGGCCAAAGCCGGCGACAATCACCCGCGGCTGCTCTTCATCAATCTCGTCCGCATCCCGCGCCTGGCCGCTGGACGATTTCTCCAGACGGGTCAGCAGCACCAGCAGGATGGGGGTTGCCGCCATCGACAGCGCCACCGCCAGGGTCAGCGCCTTTGCCCATTCGCCGTCCAGCACCTCCGCCATCCGCGCGGCGCCAAAGACCACAAACGCGAACTCACTCCCCTGCCCCAGCAGCACCGCAAACCAGCGGCGCTGGGCGCGAGGCACGCCAAGCGGTCTGGCGATAAGCCACAGCATCAGCATTTTTATCGCCAGGAAACCCACCAGCAAAATCACAATACGCAGCGGATGGGTAACCAGGGTGCCGAAATCAATCGACATCCCGACGCCGATAAAGAACAGCCCCAGCAGCAGGCCTTTAAACGGCTCAATATCGCTCTCCAGCGCATGGCGATACTCGGAGCTGGCCAGCAGCACCCCGGCGAGAAACGCCCCCATCGCCATCGACAGCCCTACCTCCTCCAGCAACAGTCCAAAGCCGAAGACCAGGAACAGGGCCACGGCGCTGAACACTTCGCGCAGACCGGAACGGGCGACAAAGCGCAGCAGCGGACGGGTCAGATAGCGCCCCAGAACCACCACCAGCGCCAGCGCCGCGGCCACCTTCAGCGCGGAGAGGGCAAAAGCCATCAGCGAAGTGGCGCCGCCGCTGGCCGCCAGCAGCGGGATCATCGCCACCAGCGGGATCGCCGCGATATCCTGGAACAGCAGCACCGCGAAGGCGCTGCGCCCCATCTGCGACATCGTCAAATTGCGCTCATTCATCGCCTGCATGGCGATAGCGGTTGAGGAGAGCGCCAGGGTCATACCGATCAGCTCGGCCACCTGCCAGCGCAGGCCCAGCAGCATGCAAAAGAGGCCGATCAATACCCCACAGGCCACCATCTGCAGCGCGCCGCCGCCAAACACCGAAGCGCGCAGCTTCCACAGACGCTGCGGATCCAGCTCCAGACCAATGACGAACAGCATCAGCACCACGCCAATCTCGGCAAAGTGCAGAATCGCCTCGGCGTCGGTCACCAGCCGCAGCCCCCACGGCCCGATAATACAGCCGGCGATGAGATAGCCCAGCACCGACCCAAGCCCAAGGCGGACGGCGATGGGCACAATCAGCGCCGCGGCGCCAAGGTAAATCAGCGCCTGTATCAGCGTATGGCTATCCATTCTGATGTGCCTCCTGCCAGTCGATTAAGCGTTGACGATAGTGGCGAGCCTGCGCCTGCAGCGTTTCGTCATCGCAGATAAAGGTGCAGTGCATGGCGAACGGCGGCAGCCATTTCATCCCGCAGTAAAGCGCGGTGGCCTGCAGCGGCTGCGCCAGCACCGGAAAACCGGGAAACGAACCGATATCAAAGTGGCTTTCACCGCCGCCGGTGGTCACCGCCCACATCAGCGATTTACCACGCAGCGCAATACCGTTATGGCCATAGGCCCAGCCGTGCGACAGCACTTTGTCCATCCACAGCTTCAGCAGCGGCGGCACGCTATACCACTGCATCGGGTGCTGCCAGATAACCAGATCGGCACGGGCGAGCGCCGCCTGCTCGGCGGCGACATCGATATTAAAGTCGGGATAGAGTTGATAAAGGGAGCGTATCTCTACGCCTTCAAGCGTCCCTGCTTGTTCAAGCATTCGCTTATTCGCATGAGAATGCTGCGGATAAGGATGCGCATAAATTATCAGAATCATTGATTGGCCTGCGTTAGCTCTTGTCGTAATCAGCAAGAGTGTAGACAGTTAAGCGAACCGCTTACAATGATAACTGTGATTTATGTCGCGGTGGTGTACGTAACGCGCGCCTGAATGGAAAACGTCAGGCCTTAATTATCCAGCTCATCCATGGATTTCACCTGATCGCGGTTAATCTGCTCCACGCGTCCGGTTTCGGCATTTTTGTAGGAGACCAGACCGGTATCATCATCCACCTGCGGTTTACCGCTGGTGACAATGGTCTTGCCGTCGGTGGTTTTGATCGACTGATTCGATGAGCAACCGGCCACGAACATGATTGCCGTCGCTGCCAGCGCGGATGCCACCAGAATATTGTTGCGCATTGTATCCTCCTGTCTTTTCATCAATAGGTAACGTTATGGTGCTAACTATAGTTAGCCTGACCCGACAGGGGGTTAAAAGCAGAACTCTCTGAAGATGGCCGCAGCCAAAAAAAATGGGCTGACGATGTCGTCAGCCCAGGTTTGTTGCTATCCGGCCAGGCCGGAGCGCTTATTTGGTGATTTGCGCGTGCATTTCCTGAACCGAAATCACCTTGTCGGTGGCGTCAGCGTTCAGCGCCATCGCGGTGGCAAAGCCGCCGTTCAGGGTGGTGTCATAGTGCACTTTGTACTGCAGGGCGCTGCGGCGAATCAGCTTGGAGTCTTCAATCGCCTGACGACCTGCGGTGGTGTTGATGATGTAGGTATATTCGCCATTCTTGATACGGTCCTGAATGTGCGGACGACCTTCATGCACCTTGTTCACCAGACGCGGGTTGATGCCGGCTTCGCCCAGCACAATCGCCGTGCCGTGGGTTGCATCCAGCTCGAAACCAAACTTCAGCAGCTTCGCCGCCAGGTCGACCACGCGCTCTTTGTCGCCTTCGCGGACGGAGAGCAGCGCGCGCCCCTGTTTCTTCATGGTCGAATTGCTGCCCAGCTGCGCCTTGGCGAACGCTTCGGCAAAGGTGCGGCCGACGCCCATCACTTCCCCGGTGGAGCGCATTTCTGGCCCTAACAGCGGGTCAACGCCCGGGAATTTGTTGAACGGCAGAACCACCTCTTTCACCGAGTAGTACGGCGGGATGATCTCTTTGGTCACGCCCTGCTGCGCCAGCGTCTTACCGGCCATCACGCGCGCCGCCACTTTCGCCAGCGGTACGCCGGTGGCTTTGGAGACGAACGGCACGGTACGCGCCGCACGCGGGTTGACTTCAATCAGATAGACTTCGTTATCTTTCACCGCGAACTGGACGTTCATCAGACCGCGAACCTGCAGCTCGAAGGCCAGCTTCTGCACCTGCTCGCGCATCACATCCTGAATCTCTTTGCTCAGGGTGTAGGCTGGCAGGGAACAGGCGGAGTCGCCGGAGTGAACGCCTGCCTGCTCGATATGCTCCATGATGCCGCCAATCAGCACCATTTCGCCATCGCAGATAGCATCGACATCCACTTCAATCGCGTCGTCGAGGAAGCGGTCCAGCAGCACCGGCGCGTCGTTGGAGACGCTGACCGCAGTCTGGAAGTAGCGGCGCAGATCCTGCTCGTCATAGACGATCTCCATCGCCCGGCCGCCCAGCACGTAAGACGGACGCACCACCAGCGGGTAGCCAATCTCTTTCGCTTTCTCTACCGCCTGTTCAATGGCGGTGACGGTGGCGTTCGCCGGCTGCTTCAGCTTCAGACGATCAACCGCGTGCTGGAAGCGCTCACGGTCTTCCGCACGGTCGATAGCGTCCGGGCTGGTACCGATAACCGGTACGCCTGCGGCTTCCAGAGCGCGCGCCAGTTTCAGCGGCGTCTGGCCGCCGTACTGCACGATAACGCCTTTTGGCTTCTCGATACGCACGATTTCCAGCACGTCTTCCAGGGTGACCGGCTCGAAGTACAGACGGTCGGAAGTGTCGTAGTCAGTAGAGACGGTTTCCGGGTTACAGTTGACCATGATGGTCTCGTAACCGTCTTCGCGCAGCGCCAGCGAGGCGTGTACGCAGCAGTAGTCGAATTCGATACCCTGACCGATACGGTTCGGGCCGCCGCCGAGGACCATGATTTTATCGCGGTCAACGGACGGGTTGGACTCGCACTCTTCTTCATAAGTGGAGTACATATAGGCGGTATCGGTGGCGAATTCCGCGGCGCAGGTGTCCACGCGCTTGTAGACCGGGTGCAGATCATACTGGTCGCGCAGTTTGCGGATTTCCGCTTCCCGCACGCCCGCCAGCTTCGCCAGACGCGCATCGGCAAAGCCTTTACGCTTCAGGGTGCGCAGGAAGTCAGCGTCGAGGCCGTTGATGCCCACTTCCGCCACTTTCTCTTCCAGACGGACCAGCTCTTCAATCTGCACCAGGAACCAGCGGTCGATGTTGGTCAGGTTGAAGACGCCGTCAACCGAGAGGCCCGCGCGGAACGCGTCGGCGATGTACCAGATACGCTCAGCGCCGGCGTCTTTCAGTTCGCGGCGGATTTTAGTCAGCGCTTCCGGATCGTCGAGGCTCACTTTCGGATCGAAGCCAGTGGCGCCCACTTCCAGACCGCGCAGCGCTTTCTGCAAGGACTCCTGCTGGGTACGGCCAATCGCCATCACTTCGCCGACGGACTTCATCTGGGTGGTCAGACGGTCGTTGGCGCCGGCGAATTTTTCGAAGTTAAAGCGTGGGATTTTCGTGACCACGTAGTCGATGGACGGCTCGAAGGAAGCCGGGGTACGGCCGCCGGTGATATCGTTCATCAGCTCGTCGAGGGTGTAACCTACCGCCAGCTTGGCGGCCACTTTAGCAATCGGGAAGCCGGTGGCTTTGGAGGCCAGCGCCGAGGAGCGGGAAACGCGCGGGTTCATTTCGATAACGATCAGGCGACCGTTTTTCGGGTTGACCGCGAACTGAACGTTAGAGCCGCCGGTTTCGACGCCGATTTCACGCAGCACCGCCATCGAGGCGTTACGCATGATTTGGTACTCTTTGTCGGTCAGGGTCTGCGCCGGCGCAACGGTGATGGAGTCACCGGTGTGGATCCCCATGGCGTCGAAGTTTTCGATAGAGCAGACGATGATGCAGTTGTCGTTCTTATCGCGCACCACTTCCATCTCATACTCTTTCCAGCCGATCAGCGATTCATCAATCAGCAGCTCGTTGGTGGGAGAGAGATCCAGGCCGCGGGTACAAATCTCTTCGAACTCTTCGCGGTTATAGGCGATGCCGCCGCCGGTGCCGCCCATGGTGAACGACGGACGGATGATGCACGGATAGCCGACGTCAGCCGCTACCGCCAGCGCCTCTTCCATCGTGTGGGCGATACCGGAACGCGCGGTGTCGAGACCGATTTTTTTCATCGCGATATCGAAACGGCGACGGTCTTCGGCCTTGTCAATCGCATCGGCGGTGGCGCCAATCATGGTCACGCCGAATTCAGCCAGCACCCCCTGACGCTCCAGCTCCAGCGCGCAGTTCAGCGCCGTCTGGCCGCCCATGGTCGGCAGCACCGCGTCCGGGCGCTCTTTTTCGATGATTTTGCGCACCACTTCCCAGTGAATCGGCTCGATGTAGGTGGCATCGGCCATTTCCGGGTCGGTCATGATGGTCGCCGGGTTAGAGTTCACCAGGATAACGCGGTAGCCCTCTTCGCGCAGGGCTTTACAGGCCTGGGCGCCGGAGTAGTCAAACTCGCACGCCTGACCGATAACAATCGGGCCCGCGCCCAGAATCAGGATACTTTTTATGTCTGTACGTTTTGGCATGGCTCTTTTACTCCTGATTATTTCGCGGACTGACGGTATTGCTCAATTAACTCGATAAAGTGGTCGAACAGCGGCGCGGCATCGTGCGGCCCCGGGCTCGCTTCAGGGTGGCCCTGGAAGCTGAACGCCGGCTTGTCGGTGCGATGGATCCCCTGCAGGGTGCCGTCGAACAGCGACTTGTGGGTCACGCGCAGGTTGGCCGGCAGCGTCGCCTCATCCACGGCGAAACCGTGGTTCTGGGCGGTGATCATCACCACGTTATTATCAATATCTTTCACCGGGTGGTTGCCGCCGTGGTGGCCGAACTTCATCTTAATGGTCTTGGCGCCGCTCGCCAGCGCCAGCAGCTGATGGCCGAGGCAGATGCCGAACACCGGAATATCGGTCTCCAGGAATTTTTCAATCGCGTCGATAGCGTAATCACACGGCGCCGGGTCGCCAGGACCGTTGGAGAGGAAAATGCCGTCCGGATTGAGCGCCAGCACATCCGCCGCCGAAGTCTTCGCCGGCACCACCGTCAGGCGGCAGCCGCGGTCAACCAGCATGCGCAGGATGTTGCGTTTCGCGCCGAAGTCATACGCGACGACGTGGAACGGCAGCTCGCTTTCCGCTTTCGCTTCCGGCAGGTCGCCCGCCAGGGTCCAGCTGCCTTGCGTCCAGCTGTAGGTTTCTGCGGTGGTCACTTCTTTCGCCAGGTCCATGCCGTTCAGGCCAGGGAACGCTTTCGCTTTTTCCAGCGCCAGCTGGGCATCGGGACTGTCGCCCGCGATGATGCAGCCGTTCTGCGCCCCTTTCTCACGCAGCAGACGCGTCAGCTTGCGGGTATCGATATCGGCAATCGCCACGATGTTATGGCGCTTCAGATAGGAAGAGAGGTCTTCGGTACTGCGGAAGTTGCTGGCAATCAGCGGCAGGTCGCGAATAACCAGACCCTGAGCATGTACCTGAGAAGATTCTTCATCGGCGGCGTTGGTGCCGACATTACCAATATGAGGATAAGTAAGAGTGACGATTTGGCGGGAATAGGAAGGATCAGTGAGGATTTCTTGATAACCGGTCATTGAAGTATTGAAAACGACTTCCCCAACCGCCGTGCCGGTTGCCCCGATGGCCCGACCGTGAAACTGGGTTCCGTCTTCCAGAACCAATAGCGCTGACTTAATCAAAACATCCTCCAGAGAATATCCACTCACTTTATTTGCATATTAATTCATAAACACGATCTGAATCAATGCAAATCTGTTGCCCGCAGATTTTTGGCAAACGGCGGCATTCTGGAGAGATGTCGGATAAAAGTCAACTTAAAGCGGAGATTTTTAATGTCATTTTACGCCACTGGCGCATAACACGTGATTTTTACGCCAAAAAGATCAACAAACCTGGCTGAGAAAACGCTTGCGGACGGCGAAGAGTGTAAAACCTGGCGCTGAGCGGCAAAAAAGTGGACCAAATGGTCAAAATTTACATTTCGTTCACTAAAAAACCGAACAACATCCAAACTTATAGCCTTCTCAGATGAACAACAAACAAAAACAGCTAAAAATAAAAAAGGGCAACAAAATATTGCCCCTTGCATCAATAACTTATTGATAGCAATAACCACATCACGATGGGTAATAATCGTTATAAACTATTCAGTTCCAGCACGTCGCGCATATCAAAAAGGCCATTTTTCTTGCCTTTCAGCCACAATGCAGAGCGAACCGCGCCATTAGCAAATGTCATCCGACTGGAGGCTTTATGGGTGATCTCAATACGTTCGCCAATATCAGCAAACATCGCTGTATGTTCACCGACGATATCCCCCGCGCGGACGGTCGCGAAGCCAATGGTGCCCGGGACGCGTTCGCCAGTGTGGCCTTCACGACTGTAGACTGCGCAGTCCTTGAGATCTTTGTTCAATGCCCCGGCGATCGCTTCGCCCATCGCCAGCGCGGTGCCTGAAGGCGCATCCACTTTATGCCGATGGTGCGCTTCGATAATTTCGATGTCGGTGTAGTCGCCCATCACCTTCGCCGCCTTCTCCAGCAGCTTTAACAGAACATTGACGCCGACGCTAAAGTTAGCGGCAAAGACAATGGCAATCTCCTGCGCGGCATCGCTAATCGCCTGCTTGCCAGCGTCGTCAAAACCGGTGGTGCCGATGACCATCCCTTTGCCGTGGTCGCGGCAAAACGCCAGATGGTTCAGCGTGCCTTCCGGGCGGGTAAAATCGATCAACACGTCGAAATCATCTTTTACCGCCGTCAGGCTACTCTGCACCGTGACGCCCGCTTTGCCGGCGCCCGCCAGCTCGCCGGCGTCGCTGCCCACCAGGCTGGATCCTTCACGCTCCAGCGCCGCGCCCAGCGCCACTCCATCCATCTGCAGCGCAGCCTGAATTAACTGGCGTCCCATCCGGCCGCCCGCGCCGGCGATGGCCACGCGGATTTGTGCATCATGCATAGCTATTCTCTTTTGTTAACATTACGTAAATTGTTTTCAGAGTAACCAGCCCGTCAGCGGGCCGCTACTCAAAAACGCCGATAATTAGAAATTTATGACAAACGGCGGACGATATCAGTAAAAACTATATGATTGTGCCGCAATTCCTCGTTTACGCAGTGAGAACCAGGATGCGAATGATGATGCCCCGCCCGCACGGTGCGGGCGAGGACGATGTTGCAGAGGGTTACAGCGGGAAAAGCGCGCCGGCGGGAAACGCGGATAAAAACCAGGTCACCGCCAGCAGATCGGCGCTACCGCCGGGGCTAAGATGGCGGGCAATCAGATCGTCATCAAACTGGCGCAACGCCTCCAGCCCACCGTCAGCCAGCACGCCGCCCTGCCATAGCAGCCGCTGCGCCTCCTGCTGGACATAGTTCAATCCGGCCAGCCCGCCGCGTGACACCAGATTGGTGTCATCATTCCATGCCATCAGATGCAGCAGGGTTTGCAGTAGCGCCAGATTGCTGTCGCCGGTCTCCTCCATCATGCGGTTAAAGACCGGTAATGCCTGGGTGCGCACAGTCAGGAATCCGCTCTCCGCCTCGCCGCGGGCGCCGGAGAAGCCGTAACGCAGAAAATGCATCTCGCCTTTGCTCAGCCGTTCCCCACTGGCGGAGGACAATTCCTGCATAACCATGCCGCGACAGAAGCGCGCCACCTGGTCGCAAAGCCGGTGCTGCTCTATCGGCTCGCCTTTCGAGACCAGCCTGCCCGCTGCCGCGCTGAGCAGGCCAAAAGCGAAGATCGCCCCACGATGGGTATTCACCCCGCCAGTGACCTCCAGCATATCGTTCTCGCAGGCCATTCCCACCGGACGCAGCATCATCAACACCTGCTCCGGCGCGACCGCCGCGGTATCGTGGCCCATGATAAAAAACTTCTCCATCCACGGCGCCACCACCGCGGTACTGGCCTCAAACGAGGCCAGATCCATATCCCGGTGCGCGCCAGCGTTACGAATATCCACCAGCCCGGGCTTAGGGGTCAGGCGAACTTCGGTCAACAGCGCGCGCTCTACCGCGCTGACCACCTCTTCGGCGCTCAGTGGTTTTCCGCGTAGCACACGCGGAGGTTGAATTAACACGTCGCTCATAGCCTTTCCCCTCTGCGCTTAGTCGCTGTTTTTCACCTGATGGATCACATCGATGACCGAACCGTCGCGATAGCGGACTACCGCCACCACCCGATCGGTAAATTCGATCGCTTTCGGTTTGCCCGTCAGCAACTCCGCGCGCTGCTGCAGTTCCTCAATGGTCATCAGCGCAATACCGGCGTTGCGTAAATTGTCGATCAGGTCCTGGCGCGCCGGGTTTACCGCAATGCCATGGTCGGTGACCAGCACATCCACGCTGGCTCCCGGCGTCACGCGGGTCAGCACCTTTTCCACGACGCAGGGAATGCGGCCGCGAACTAACGGCGCGGTAATGATGGTCAAATCCGCGCCGGCGGCGGTATCGCTATGGCCGCCTGACGCGCCGCGCAGCACGCCATTGGAGCCGGTCATCACGTTGACGTTAAAGTCGGTGTCAATTTCCAGCGCGCTGAGCATTACCACGTTTAAGCGCTCGCAGGAGGCCCCTTTGGAACCCGGGCTGGCATACTGATTGGTAGAGATTTCGACGTGGTTCGGGTTCTGCGCCAGCGAGCGCGCCGCATCGCCATCGAACGACTGGGTGTCGAGCAGCGTTTTAATCAGCCCTTTCTCATGCAGATCGACCATCGTCCCGGTGATGCCGCCAAGGCCGAAGCTGGCGGTGATACCGTTGCGGCGCATTTTGTCTTCCAGGAAGCGGCTCACCGCCAGCGAGGCGCCGCCGGTGCCGGTCTGCAGCGAGAATCCCTCTTTAAAGTAACCGGAGTGTTCAACCACCTTCGCCGCCTGGCGGGCGATCAGCAGCTCGCGCGGGTTGCTGGTCAGACGAATGGCGCCAGCGGTGATTTTTTCCGGATCGCCTACTTCGTCCACCTGAACGATCAGATCCACCTGATCCTGGGCGATACTGGCCGGGTAGTTAGGGTAGTCCACCCACTCTTCGGTCAACAGCACGACGCATTTGGCATGTTCCGCATCAACGCGCGCGTAGCCCAGCGAGCCGCAGCGCGACTTACCGCTAAAGCCGTTGGCATTGCCAAACTCATCGCAGCAGGGAACACCGAGGAACGCCACGTCAATGGACAACTCACCGCTTTGGATCAGCTGTACGCGACCACCGTGAGAGTGGATCTGTACCGGATTTTCCATCAGCCCGGCGGAGATCTCCTCGCCGAGCTTCCCGCGCAGGCCGGAGGTGTAGATCTGGCGGATCACGCCGTTTTTAATATGCTCGATCAGCGGCCAGTGAGCGTCGATAAGCGAACTGGACGCCAGGGTCAGATCGCGAAAGCCCATCTCCGCCAGCTTCGCCACCACCATATTGACCACTTTGTCACCGCCGCGAAACGCGTGGTGGAACGAGATGGTCATGCCGTTTCGCAGGCCGGAACGACGGATTGCCGTTTCCAGCGAGTCGCAGATTTTACGCCGCCGCTTTTCCGTCTCACTGGCCAGCCATGGGCTTTTCGCCGTCACGCCGCTGTAAGGGGTCAATCCTTCCGGCATCACATACTGCTGATTAAGCATTGCTACTGTCTCTTTCATCTTATTCCCCTTAATCACGAATACCGGAAGCTGAAAGCGCCACCACTTTGCGCGCGTGGTCGATAATCGGTCCATCGATCATCTTGCCGTTCAGCGACACCACGCCCAGACCGCGCGACTCTGCCTCTTCCGCCGCGGCAATCACCTCCAGCGCATGGTCGACCTCTTTTCGCGTCGGGGCATAGACCTGGTGCAGCAGTTCGATCTGGCGCGGGTTGACCAGTGATTTCCCGTTGAAGCCGAGGTTCTTCGCCAGATTCGCTTCCGCGAGGAAGCCCTCTTCATTATTAATATCCGACCACACGACGTCATAGGCGGCGATGCCGGCGACCCGCGCAGCATGCAGCACGGCGCAGCGGGCATAGAACAGCTCAGTGCCGTCGCCGCGGGAGGTGCCCATATCCATAACGTAGTCGAAGGCCGCCAGCGCGATGGCCGACAGACGCGGGCTGGCGCGGGCGATCTCGACCGCGTTTACCACCCCCAGCGCCGACTCGATGGCCGCCATAAGCCTGGTGCTACCCACTTCCCGGCCGCACTCGCGTTCAATCCGCTCAACGTGGGCTTCCAGTTCATGAATATCTTCTTTGCTGTCGGTTTTCGGCAGACGTACCATGTCCACACCCGCGCGTACCACCGCTTCCAGGTCGGCCAGACCAAACGGCGTATTTAGCGGGTTAATGCGCACCACGGTTTCGATATCCTGATACAGCGGATGCTGCAGCGCCTGATACACCAGCAGGCGAGCGGTATCTTTCTCGCGCAGCGAAACGGCATCTTCAAGGTCGAACATCACCGCATCGGCGCCGTAAACGAATGAAGTACTTAACATGGCGGCATTGGCGCCGGGGATAAACAGCATACTGCGACGTGGTTTCATAGCTGGCTCCATTGCAATTGAGACTGTTGCGCCGCGCGCAGGGCCGCAGCCTGAACCCGGGCGCGCAGAACGCACTCCAGCGCCCCTTTATCATCCACCACCACGTTGGCCTGGCTAACGCCGAGCTGCGTCAGGGTTTCTCTGACCACCTGCTCAATCGCATCGCCAAACTGCTGCTTCACAATGCTGTCGATCTCCAGTTGAATGCCCGGCTGCGTCGCCGGCCCAATCCTGACCATCACATCGCTGGACTCCAGCGTGCCGGCCAGGGCGTCAATCTTCATTTCCATAGAGGCAAATCCTTTGTTATGGCGTAAAAATCAGGCGGTTTGATGTTCGCTTTCCGCCAGTTGCATCAGAAAAGAGAGGGTTCCCGGCGGCACCAGCGCCGCCACCGCCTGCCAGTTGCGCTGCCGGTACAGTTCGCGCACCCTGGAAGCCGATATCGGCCCGCCGTTTTTTTCGATCCGCGCCAGCTCAACCACCTCAACAGGCGGCGCGTCGCCTGGCGCTGCCAGCAACGCTTTCATACGCTGGTTGTAATGGCGAGTCAGCGAACACAGCGGCTCAGTGCCGACAAAACGATGGGTTATCTTCAGCGCCGGGGCTAAATGTTCGCGGAACAGCTGGAGATCGATCTGGTTGTGGCTGTCGTCCACCACCCCCTGTTCTTTGAGGAAGTAGCCAGGGAAGGTGGCCCGCGAGATGAGGTATGCCGAACCGGGATGCAGCGTTACCTTGTCGATGCCGGCAATCCCTTTTTCGATTAGCGTGTAGCGATCCTGATACGTGAAACGGGAGGCATCCTCTTTCACCACAAACAGGTGTAGCCAGTCGCACTGACGGGCCGCCTGCTCTACCAGCCAGCGGTGGCCGAGCGTGAACGGGTTGGCGTTCATCACGATAGCGCCTATTTTGCGTCCCGGCTGACGGTACATCGCCAGCTGGCGGCAGTAGCGGGTCAGCCGTTCGCGGCTATTTTCCAGTAACACGGCGAGATCGCCGGCCTGCGCGATTGGCCAGAATCCGGCGCCGGCAAAGAGTGCGGCGTTACAGGGCTTAGTGAATAAAAACAGTTCACTGCGCCCCAGCTCGTAGGCCAGGGTGAGTAATTCTGTCAGTAGCTTAAGGCTCAGCCCCTCCCCCTGCAGCGAGGGGTCGATAGCGATGCACTTCAGGACGTTGCCGGCGATGGCGCCGCAGCCGACCAGCCGCTGCTGATACTCGGCGACAATGGCCATTTCGCAATCAGCCTCTAATGAGAGCTGATGCTGACGGAGAAAGAGGTCAATCGCCTCTCGCCGCGATTTATCCTTCCGTAGCAGAACGCGTTTTAATATCAGAGTCATTTTTTAGCGCTTCGTTATTCCAAAACGACCTGTATTTCGCCAGCGTTCGGCTATCGATTCTTGTATTTAAATCACAATTTTTCGCGTCGCTTAATTGGCTTTATGGTTTTTATGTTGTTAATTCATTCAGCATAATAAAAATAATTAAATTAATTAAAAACACGAGTATTCAGTGAAGGTTATCACACCTTAACACTGAGTCTATTTATTACTATGCGCCGGTCTTATTACTTCATTGATAAACAGGATAACGTTTATGACTAACATGAGCCAGGCTCCGGCGACGGAGAAAAAGGGCGTAAGCGACCTGCTGGGATTTAAAATCTTCGGCATGCCGTTACCCCTTTATGCGTTTGCGTTAATTACGCTATTACTTTCCCACTTCTTTAATGCGTTACCCACCGACCTGGTTGGCGGCTTTGCCATTATGTTTATTATCGGCGCCATCTTTGGCGAGATTGGCAAACGGCTGCCGATATTTAATAAATATATTGGCGGCGCGCCGGTGATGATCTTCCTCGTCGCCGCTTATTTCGTTTACGCAGGCATTTTTACCCAAAAAGAAATTGATGCAATCACTAATGTGATGGATAAAAGCAACTTCCTGAACTTATTCATCGCAGTTTTGATAACTGGCGCCATTCTCTCGGTTAACCGTAAACTGCTGTTGAAATCGCTGCTGGGTTATATTCCGACGATCCTTATGGGGATCCTCGGCGCATCTATCTTCGGGATTATCATCGGCCTGTGCTTCGGTATTTCCGTAGACCGCATTATGATGCTGTACGTCCTGCCGATTATGGGCGGCGGCAACGGCGCAGGCGCGGTTCCGCTGTCTGAAATTTATCACTCCGTCACCGGCCGCTCCCGTGAAGAGTACTACTCCACCGCGATTGCCATTCTGACCATCGCCAATATCTTCGCCATCGTTTTTGCCGCGCTGCTCGATATTATCGGTAAAAAACACACCTGGCTGAGCGGGGAAGGCGAACTGGTACGTAAAGCCTCCTTTAAAGTTGATGATGATGAAAAAGCAGGTCAGATTACCCATCGCGAAACGGCAGTCGGCCTGGTGCTCGCCACCACCTGTTTCCTGCTGGCCTACGTCATTGCCAAGAAAATTTTGCCAAGCATTGGCGGTGTCTCAATCCACTATTTCGCCTGGATGGTGCTGATCGTCGCGGCGCTGAACGCTTCCGGCCTCTGCTCGCCGGAGATCAAAGCCGGGGCCAAACGCCTGTCTGACTTCTTCTCTAAGCAGCTGCTGTGGGTACTGATGGTCGGGGTCGGCGTGTGCTACACCGACCTGCAGGAAATTATCGACGCGATTACCTTCGCGAACGTCATCATCGCTGCGGTAATCGTCGTGGGTGCTGTCGTCGGGGCGGCCATCGGCGGCTGGATGATTGGCTTCTTCCCGATCGAATCCGCCATCACCGCAGGCCTGTGCATGGCTAACCGCGGCGGCTCAGGCGACCTGGAAGTGCTCTCTGCCTGTAACCGTATGAATCTTATCTCTTATGCGCAAATCTCCTCCCGTCTGGGCGGCGGTATTGTGCTGGTCATCGCCAGCATTGTGTTCGGCATGATGATGTAACCAACACGCACGATGGCGATGTTTGAGCGTCAACCACAGCGATGCCAGTTAGGGGCCAGAGCCGGGGGCGGCTTCGGGAAATCCACCCTACTCCTTAGCCGGAAGTATCGTTTGGTTAGCCTTCAAACACGCCGTCGTGCCCTTACTTTAGGGTCTTTCAATGACTGAAGCTGTACTGCTGGGTGAAGGCTTCACCCTGATGTGCCTCGGCATGGGGTTCGTGCTGGCGTTTCTGTTTCTGCTGATTTTCGCCATCCAGGGGATGTCCGCCGCCGTCAACCGCTTCTTCCCCGAACCGGCTGCGGCGCCGAAAGCGACGCCACTGCCCGCCGTTGCGCCCGCCGACGACTTCGCCCGCTTAAAGCCGGCGATTGTCGCCGCCATTCACCACCACCGCCGTCTTCACCCTTAATTCACGGAGGAATTCATGACCGTTGCCATTACCGATGTCGTCCTGCGCGACGCCCACCAGTCCCTGTTCGCCACCCGTCTGCGTCTCGACGATATGCTCCCCGTCGCCGCTCAGCTTGACGACGTCGGCTACCGCTCGCTGGAGTGCTGGGGCGGCGCCACCTTTGACGCCTGCATCCGCTTCCTCGGCGAGGACCCGTGGGTCCGCCTGCGCGAGCTGAAAAAGGCGATGCCGAAGACCCCGCTGCAGATGCTGCTCCGCGGCCAGAACCTGCTCGGCTACCGTCACTACGCCGACGACGTGGTCGAACGCTTCGTGGAGCGCGCCGTCAAAAACGGCATGGACGTCTTCCGTGTCTTCGACGCCATGAACG
Organism: Klebsiella sp. GB_Kp056; assembly: GCF_040064755.1. Taxonomy (NCBI): domain Bacteria; kingdom Pseudomonadati; phylum Pseudomonadota; class Gammaproteobacteria; order Enterobacterales; family Enterobacteriaceae; genus Klebsiella; species Klebsiella sp. GB_Kp056. The sequence continues at coordinate 119,696 of NZ_JBEAJA010000060.1, forward strand.
ACCCGCGCAACATGCAGGCCGCCCTGCAGGCGGTCC